>DASTTJ010000041.1:0-8490 GCA_035760205.1 Steroidobacteraceae bacterium
GTAAAGGCGCCCCAGCGACCCTTGCGAACTTCGAACGCGCCTTGTACGGTCATCTTCAGATGATCGAGGATGGTGCCGATATCCACGTCGATGGTGCCGCCGCCACCCGCGGGAAATTCGGTCCGACCCCCGATATCGGGAAACCATCCGTAGACCTTGGCGCTGAACTGCCACTCACCCGAATTATCCTGGGCGGCGACACCGCAAGGGATCAGGGCCCCGAGGCCAAGCGCCACTGCGCCAATAGCTCGCCACGTCTTCGTCGCTCCAACTCTCATTGCCTTTATCCTGGCCCGTCGGCCGAATGTAGTTAGACATAGACGCGCGGGCGACCCCGTCGGCCGTCTCCTCGGCATCGGAACGCATCGTATAGCGCGAGCAGACCGGGCGAAGTGAGACGTTCGGCCTACTTGCCTGACCATCGAAAAAACGCACGGTTTTTCGTCCGGACCGCATCCCACGGGTGGTGCGGGCACAACAGCCAGCGATATGCTGGTTTCGGGCGCAATCGTGCAACAGCCAAAATGCGGAGTTCCGAATGGTCGAGACCAGCAGGAAATGGAATGTCATCAATTACTTCGAGCGCGCCATCATCTGGTTCTCACAAGGGCTGCTCGTGCTCCTGCTCACGATCGTGGTATTTCACACGTTGCGCCTGATATGGGTTGGGTTCGAGACACGCATCTTTGCGGTCGCCGATATCTCCGAGCTGCAAAAACTCGCTCAGCGCGGCTTCGCCGCGGTGCTCCTGCTGATGCTCGGCCTAGAGCTGTTGGATTCGCTACGCACCTATTTCACCGAACATCGCATTCGTCTCGAAATGATCCTGATCGTTGCAATGATCGCCCTCGGCCGACACGTGATTCTGCTGGATGTCGAACACCTCGATGCAATGCAGCTGCTTGGCATCAGCGCATTGGCGCTCTCCCTCACCACCGGCTACTTCCTGGTCAAGCGCAGCGCAGCCCCGGCCAGTGCCTGAGGGCGTTGCACTCTAGAACGCCTCGCCGATATACATGTACAACGCCGACTCATCGCGGCCTATCGCCCAGTCGATACTGACGTTCAGACGCTGTTCCTTCGACGCGAGAATGCGCAGGCCGACACCGCCCGCGGCGAGAGTCTCGCCCGAGCCCAAATCTCCGAGTGAGCTTGCCACCGAACCGACTCCGGCGAACGCGACTGCTCCGAGCCGCTTCCACAGCGGCGCGCGGTACTCGACCTGAGCAGCGTACATCGCGTCGTCGTAGTAGCGGCCGACCGGATAGCCGCGAAGATCGTTGGATGCGCCGAACTGGCAGCGCTCGAAGAACGGCGTGTCATTCGTCGTCGCGCACAAGGAGGCGCGCCACGCGAATACGTCCTGATCGCGAAAACCGGTGCGGTATTGGTTGAAGGCCAGTGAAAAGGTGTCGTAGTCGAGATCGGCGCCGAACGTCTCGCGGCTGAAGTTGGTACGGAACACGGCGCGGTTGCCGCCATTCGGCTGAAAGCTGTGGTTTCGTGAATCCCATTCGGCCACGGCGCCCACGCCGCCGATGTTGAATTCGATGCCCTCCTCCGGAATCACCGGCTGCGCTTCCTCGGGCCTGGGGAAAATCGCGACAGCCCGCATATATCGCAGCCCGGCGTAGAAATCGGGCACCACTTGCCGCAACACCTGCACGAGCCCACCGGACAGCCGTTGCTCGGTAGAGAAATGAAAGTCGGGCGATATGTCGGGCACGTAGAGCTCGTATCGAGCGACAGCAATGGCCGCGCCACCCAGGATTCGCCAACGATCCTCCGCAAACTTCGCATCCTGCATGAGTCCCACGCCCCAGCTTTCAGTGTCCGTGTAGCCCGCGGCGATGGCGGTAGTGGATACGGGGGACTTGGGGTCTATCTTGTAGAGCATCAACGCCGCAACCGCCAGGCCGTTCCCGATTGTCGGATTGACGATCGGTATCGGCGCCAGGACAAAACTGTACTTCTTCTTTTTCTTGTCTGGGTTTTCGGTGGGATGCGCGACCGCGCTTTCCGTGTTCACCGGATAGTCGGAACCCTCGGACAGAGATCCCGTCAGGAGCAGAACTGCCAGAAAAGCACGACTTGAATTGCGCATGCCATTCACTGTCGGTTCCGCGCGCTCAGAATCGTGAATTTCATCATGCTCAATCCCGTCATTGAATCCTCGAGGGGTTGACCGCAAGCATCACCGCCGACGTTGCACGACGTCGGCGATGTGCTTGCACCGCTCCAGTCGATTGTTCATTTCGAGAAAGAATACGGGCGCTGGGAGGGGATGCGCCTCACCGCTCTCGAAATTGAATTCGCGACCGCAGCGGTAACCGCCTCGCTAAACGAAGACGTGTTCCGAAAGCTGCGGGTCGCGCAATCGCGACCGCAGCATCTGTCCGGAGAAGATCGCCCGCGTTTTACGACGCGCGGCGGATCCGCAGGAACGTCAACATGCCCGCGAAGGCCAGCAGCAGTCCGCCGAGGCCTGCAACCGCCGGCATCGGGCTCGCCGTCATCGGCATCTCCGCGGTGCTTGCCGCCATCGCCGGGCCAGCTTCCTCAATCGGATACGAGGCCAGCGGCTCGCTCACATCAGCCGGCGCGAGCGCCATCACCGGCTCGGTAACCTTCACGTAGGCCGTGAGTTCCTGGCCCACTGCCAGGTTGCGCACGCTGGTCGGCTTGCCGTCGATCTGCACGCGGAACTCGGGGCGAGTCTCGATCTTGCGCGTGTCGGACTTGGTCCCATCGGCAAGCTTGAACTTCATGTACACGGCGTTGGTGCCGGTGCGCACGAGGTCGCCTTTCACCACTGCGTACTCCTGGCCATCCTTCGTGATGACTTCGGAACAGACAGCGCGGATGTTGGGGAAGCGGTCGAGCACCGCCTGGCTGAACTGCGCCGTCGCGCAATCAGCGGCCAGCGCAGGTGCGCCAACGCCACCGAGCACCGCGGTAACTCCAATGATCGACAGGTAACTGGAACGTCTCATGATCTCTCTCCGTTTGTTAGGAATCGCTCGGCCATTCGTAAGTCGCGGCAACGATGTATCTCTGGGGTGCGTTGCCGAGGTAGTAAAACGGGTAACAGGTGATCAGCGTGACGCCCGGTTCGTCCGTGTCGGCGAGCCGGCGTTTGTCGGCCTTGTCCACGATGTCGATGGCAGTTACGCGGTAGCGGTGCATCTTCACTCGCGTACGGACCTCGATGAGATCGCCGACCTCGATGTCCTTGAGGGCGCGGAAATAGCCATCGCGATGTCCCGCGATGCCGACGTTGCCGCCGCTATCGGGTTTGCCCATGCCGGCCACCAGCCCCGCGCCGCGGTTCAGGCTGATCTCGTCTTCGCCGTCGAACACGGGCACTTCGAGCTTCAGTGACGGAATGGTGAGCACCGCGATGGCTTTCGTCGGCGACTGTTGCGCTGCCTGATAGTCACGCACGCGGCTCTGCGCCCACAGGGTCTGGTCTGGCGGGTTCACCGAAGCCGCGAACTCCTCCAGCGCATCCGTACTGCCGAGCGCGCTGTCGGCCTGCGCAATGGCGAACAAGGAGCACAGCGCGGCGCCCGATATCCACAATGCGGCTTCGGACCAACGCAGCAAACGGCGATGTGTACTGTGACTCACGCCACGACTATGAAAAGCAGCGCGATCCTTGTGTATGGGACCTTGGTCCGATCCTTCGAACGGGTCCTGCGAGCTTCAGCGCGGGCATACTGCTGGCGGTGCAGCAGGGGAAAGATGTCCGCTCAACTCCTCCATTCCACGGCGCACAGCCGGAGCCGTGACCGATTGTTAGGAACGCCCGTGGCCGACCACGCGCTGGGCGCGTTGGCGCTCGCCGCCGGATATTACGCAACGGCGCAGCTCGGCGAGTCGCTGGCTTTTCCGGGTGCGCCAGTGTCTGCACTGTGGTTGCCCAACGCGCTGGTCATGGGCGCGCTGTTGCTGGCGCCGCGGCGCTATTGGTGGTTCTACTTAGTCGCGATACTGCCGGCCCACCTGCTGGTGCAGGTGCCTTTGCCGGACGTCACGATCCTCCGCGTGGTCATTCAGTACGTGCTCAATGGCTGTACTGCGCTGATCGGCGCGGTGGCGCTATCCCAGTTCGAACCCGGCAAGCAAAGCTTCAGCCGCGTGCTGCCCGCCTGGCGCCTGGTCTTCTTTGGCGGCCTGGTGGCGCCTTTCACCACCAGCCTCGTCATGGCGGCTTTGTTCGTGACTGCCGATGTGGATGGCCACTTCTGGCGCACGACGGTAGTGCGGGCACTGACCAACAGTTTCGCGATTCTCACGGTGGTGCCACTCATGGTGCACACCGCTGACCGGCTGCGTGTGGTGCGACAGGAATTGGACCTGCTTCGCTTGATCGAAGGAACTCTGCTCACTCTGTGCCTTGTTGCAGCCAGTGTCCTGGCGCTCTTCGCGCCGCCCTCTCACGCCGTCGCGTCCGCGGCGATGTTGTGCCTGCCTCTGCCGATGTTGCTATGGGCCGCGGCGCGGTTCGGCGTCGTAGGCAGCTGCGCGGGGACGCTGCTGCTCGGCGTGCTCGCGATCTGCGGAGCGCTCGCCGGCAAGGGGCCGTTCATGGCCGAACCGGCTGCCCACGCCACTCTGTCGGTGTTGCTGTTCCTGGTAGTGACGGGCGTTCCGTTGCTGCTGCTCGGAGCCGCGCTGGACGAGCGTCGATCTCTCGAGCGCGCACGCGCGGCCAGCGACGCACTACATGGGGCGGTGCTGGCATCGATTCAGGACCAGATGCTGGTTCTCAACCGCGATGGACGCATTGTCGATGCCAATGCGTCATGGCGGCAGCTTGGAACGCGGGCGCCAGCCGCGCCATTCGTCACGCTGAGAATCGGCGAGAATCTCCTGCATCACTGTATCGAGGCCGGTGCGAATGGCGACGCACTCGCCGCGCGGCTCGCCAACTGCTGCTCGGAAGTTTTCGCGGGCAGGGTCCTGCATCACCGGCTCGAGTATGCCGCTCACGGCGCGAACGGCATCACCTGGTTCGAGGTGACCATCGAACCGCTGCGCCGTCTCGAAGGTGGCGCCGTGCTCGTGTGGACCGACGTGACATATCGCAAGCAAGCCGAGGCCAAGGAGCGCGCACAGCAACAGCAACTCGTGCATCTCGGGCGCGCCGCGGTCCTGGGCGAACTCTCCGGTGCGTTTGCGCATGAGTTGACGCAGCCACTGACATCGATTCTCGGGAATGCGGAGGCAGCGCTCCAGCTGCTCGGCAAACCCGATGTCGATCTACGTGAAATCCGCAACATGGTGCGGGACATCGTCGCCGACGATGTCCGGGCGGCCGAGGTCATCCAGCGCCTGCGGGCGATGCTCCAGCGCGGCGAGATTTCGCGCGAGCCGGTGGATCTGGCCAACGTAATCAAGGACGTGCTTGAACTTGCGCGTATAGACCTGCTGACCCGGCATGTGTCCGTCGACGTGGTGTTCGACCCCTATCTTCCCCTGGTGCTCGGTGACCGAATCCAGCTTCAGCAGGTCGTGCTCAATCTCGTCGTGAATGCCTGCGAGGCGATGTCTTCGCTCGAAGTCCACAAGCGTCGCATCTCCATCACCGCCCGCTTCGAAGGAAACACCTGCGAAATCCTCTGCGCCATTCGCGACCGCGGGCCCGGGGTGGCCAGCGACGACCTGGAACGCATCTTTCAGCCCTTTGTCTCCACCAAGGTGCAGGGACTCGGCATGGGGCTTGCGATCTGCCGCTCTATCATCGAAGCGCACGGCGGAAGGTTATGGGCACAGAACGAGCCGGACGGCGGCGCGACATTCGCCTTCAGCGCGCGGATGAGCTCGTAAGACAAAGGTCCACTATCGACCCACGTCGTCCGAACGCCAAATCGCACGATGGCGAATCACCTTCCGCTCATTGCCATCGTCGACGACGAAGAATCCGTTCGGCTTGCGCTTGCGCGCATGTTGCGGGCGTCGTCGTTCGAAGTCACTATCTACCGCTCCGGCGAGGAATTTCTGGAGTCGCTCCAGACCGTCGTGCCCGACTGCGCGGTGCTCGATTTCCAGATGCCGGGGCTTTCCGGGCGCGACGTCCAGCGTGCGCTTGCGGTCGCGAAAGTGTCAGTTCCGATCATCATTGTTACAGCTCACGACCAGCCATCACTGCGCGAGAAGGTGCTTGCCGATGGCGCGGTCGCCTATTTCACCAAACCATTGCGCCGTGACACCCTGATTGCAGCCTTGGGCCAAGCGATTCGCCGCAACCCCTAGTAGGGCCTAGTAGCAAACAATCTGGAGACCTTGGTTCTACCTTTTTGGTGTCCATTTTTCGCACTCCGATCCATACTCCGCACCGGCATCACAAAAGCGATATTAGTCGCGATGCTTCCGGGCAAAGGTCCGCGGACTGGGAGAGGTCTATGGAATCGGTTCAGACAGTATTCGTCCTCGATGACGACGAATCCTTTGTGCGCGCACTCGACAGGCTGTTATGCGCCGAGGGTTTCGCGACACGTACATGGACGTCAGCAAACACATTCATCGCCGAGCATGACGCGTCGTTGCCGGGCTGCCTGATAACCGACCTGATCATGCCCGAGATGAGCGGGCTCGAACTACAGCGCAAGTTGCTGGCGCAGGGGTGCGTGCGCCCCATCGTGTTCATCACGGGCCGCGGCGACATGACCACCGCTGTTGAAGGCATGCGCCGGGGGGCCGTGAGCTTCCTGCCAAAACCCGTCTCGCGTTCCTCGCTGGTGCTCGCACTTCGCGAAGCGCTGGCGAAAGATGCCTCGGCCCGCGTCCATGACGCCGAGCGTCAACGCGTTCGCGACCTGCTGCACTCACTGACACCGCGCGAAGCGCAAGTGCTCGAGCTCGTCGCGCGGGGGCTGCTCAACAAACAGATTGCGGGTGCGTTGGGGACGGCGGAGAAAACCGTGAAGGTTCATCGCGGCCGCCTCATGCACAAGATGCAGGTGAAGTCGGCGGCAGCATTGGTACAGTTGCTGAGTCATGGCGACATGCTGAATCAGCCGGTTCCATCAGTGCGCGCTGCAAGCGAAGGCGACGCACTGCACGCCTGACTACCCGGTGGACGCGTACCAGCCTTGCCGCGAGACAATCGCTCGATAGGCGACTGCCGCCGCGGTAGTCAGTACGATGCAGCCCACCAGCAGGATCGCCAGGCGCCAGAACAGCTGGGTGGTAAGGCGCTCCATATTCGCGGTGACATTCGACGTGGCCTGCTGCACCGCTGGCAGTGACCCATCTACGCGCGTCACCAGCGCATTGAGCTCGCGGGTGCTCGCGGCCAGCTCCTGGAGCATTTGCGTGTACTGGCGGATGTCGAATGGTGGCCCCTTCTCCTTCGTCGCGGCATCTTCGGGCTTTGCCGCAAAACGCGCGGTGATCCGATCGAACGAGTCGAGCGTGGCGCGTAGTGCGTTGGCGGTGTCGGTGCCGGCCTCGAGGGTGGCGCGCAGCTCCCCGGTGATTTCCGCGACCGCGCCACGACGCGCCTCCAGCTCGCCCATCAGTTGCGCGATCAGTGCGTGACGCTCGTTGGCCAGCGTCTGTGGCAACGTCGCCACCAGCTGTTCGGCGGCAGTTCCCAGGCGCGATGCCCGCTCCAGGTCGGCTAACAACGCCTTCGTCTCTGGCATGACGGCAAATGCGTACGCCATGCGCTCGATCTGCATGTCGAGCAGACCCGGCGTGCGCTGTAGATAGAAGATGGTGCGTTCGGCGAGCTGCCGCGTCTCGGTGATTTCGCGCACCGCCGGGTCCAGCGAATTGAACGGGTCGATTCGCAGCAACGAGAACAGACTGTCGGATTTCTTCGCCTCCGCCGCGCTCGCCGACTTGACCGCTCTTGAAAAATCGTTGAAGTGGATATAACCGACTGCACGGACTTCGGGGTTTTGCCGGCGCCACTCTTCTATGAACTGCTGCAGCCGCGATTGCTGATCTTGCGTCAGGAACTCTGCCGCCAGTTCCCAGGCCCGCTTCTCGAGGCGAACATGGGCCTCGACTGCCGGCCGCGCTCGCTCGCCATAGGTCTCCTTCACCCAGACATCCTCGAGCACCATGCGACTCAGCGTCGCAAGCACGACCATGTCGACCGCATTGGCTGTCCAGTTTGGACCGCTGGCTATCGTGAAGGCGGATTCGGCCTGTTGAAGTTTCCACGACTCGAGCGCCAGGCGTTCTTCCGCGGTGATTGCGCTCTTTTGCATTCGCCCCAGGCTTTCGTTGACGCCACCCGCATATTCGTCCGCGAAACGCATGACCTTGAACTGCAGGTCATGCGCCTGCTGGGCCTTCATCGTGGCTTCGCGGCTGCCCGGCGTCATTTTCTGGAAGGCCGAGCAGCCGGAGACACCGCCCGCCGCCCATGCGATGAGAACTGCC
The DNA here is from genome assembly GCA_035760205.1 of Steroidobacteraceae bacterium. Lineage (GTDB taxonomy): Bacteria > Pseudomonadota > Gammaproteobacteria > Steroidobacterales > Steroidobacteraceae > CADEED01. The sequence goes on from DASTTJ010000041.1 coordinate 8,401, forward strand.
ACGCTGAAAACGCGCGTGAGCAACGCCGCCACTGGTCAGAACTCGTTGCCCATCTGGATCAACGCCCCGAGCCGCAGATAGAACGCGTCG
>DASTTJ010000042.1:0-17979 GCA_035760205.1 Steroidobacteraceae bacterium
CTCCTTCCCTTGCGGGTCGACGTACAGAAGACCGGTCAGGAATTCACCTTTTTTCAACCTTTCGGATATCGCAGCGGTCGCCGCATCTCGATTGGTGGGGTCGTAGCCGTCTTCGAGTTTGCGCAGCAGTATCCGGCTGCCGTCATGCAACACGACGGGTAATACATCGCCGGCGGCGTAATCCGCCGAGATTTCACGCTGAAACGGCACGAAATCCGCGTGCACCGCGGCGTCGTAATGCTCGCGCGTGTACTGATAACTCTTGGTGGACCCTTCGTGATCGTTGAACGTGACGCAGGGCGACAGAACGTCTATCAACGCGAAACCCTTGTGCTTCAACGCCGCCTGGATGAGCGGCACCAGTTGTTGTTTGTCGCCGGAGAAACTGCGCGCGACGAAGGTGGCGCCGAGCGTGAGCGCGAGCAGGACCGGGTCGATCGGCGGCTGCTGATTCACCTCGCCCTTCTTGGCCTTGGTGCCTACATCCGCGGACGCCGAAAACTGTCCTTTTGTCAGACCGTACACTCCGTTGTTTTCGATGATGTAGGCCATGTTGAGGTTGCGGCGGATGGCATGACAGAACTGCCCGAGCCCGATCGACAGGGTGTCACCGTCGCCCGAGACGCCGATGTAGGTGAGGTTGCGGTTGGCTGCGTTTGCGCCCATGGCAATGGATGGCATGCGGCCGTGCACGGAGTTGAATCCGTGTCCGCCGCTCACGAAATACGCGGTGGTCTTCGACGAGCAGCCTATGCCCGACAGCTTGACCATGTTCTGCGGTTCGATGTCGATACCCCAGGACGCCTCGATGATGGCGGCGGTGATCGAGTCGTGTCCGCAGCCGGCGCACAGGGTTGATAAACCGCCTTCGTAGTCACGCCGCGTGAGCCCGAGCGCGTTCTTCGGCAAGGACGGATGACGGACTTTGGGTTTGGGCAGGAATGTCATGCGACCCCTGATTTGTTGGCAGGAATGGCTTCGAGCTTGCGGGTCTTCGGTGAAATCTCCGCCAACACACCCTTGACGATGAACTCGGAGGAGATGGGCAGGCCGCTGTAGTGCAGCAGCGCTCGCAGCTTGGACTTCTCCACGCGCGTCTCCAGCGTCAGCAGCGAGCGCATCTGCGCATCGCGATTCTGCTCGATGACGAACACCAGCCGCTGCTGCTCGAGGAATTTCTCCACTTCCTCGCCGAACGGGAACGCGCGCAGGCGCATGTAGTTAGTCTTGACGCCATGGTCGGCCAGGACGTCGAGCGCCTCGCGCACCGCGCCGTCGGAGCTGCCGTAGGCCACCACCGCGATGTCGATGTGCGCGTCCTGCTCGATGACGGGCTTCGGCACCAGGCGCTTGGCCGTGGCGAACTTGCGCGTGAGCCGGTCGAGCACCACCTGGTATTCCGCGGAGTCTTCGGTGTAGATGCCGTACTGCGTGTGACCGGATCCGCGCGTGAAATACGCCCCCTTCGGATGAACGCCGGGCAGCGTGCGATAAGGGATGCCGTCGCCGTCCACGTCGAGATAGCGATGAAACTTCTCGAGCTTTTCGATCTCGTCGCGGGTGTACACCTTGCCGCGGTCGGGAACATAGCTGTCGTCCCACTTGAGATCGGGGCTCATCCAGTCGTTCATGCCGATGTCTAGGTCGGACATCACCATGATGGGCGTCTGCAACCGCTCGGCCAGATCGAACGCATCCCGCGTGAAGTAGAAACATTCTTCCGGATCGCGCGGGAACAGGCAGACGTGCTTCGTGTCGCCATGCGACGCGTATGCCGCTTCCAGAATGTCGCATTGCTGCGTGCGGGTCGGCATGCCGGTCGAGGGCCCGACGCGCTGTATGTCGAACAGCACCGCGGGTACTTCGGCGTAATACGCAAGCCCGAGGAACTCGTTCATGAGCGAGAGGCCCGGGCCGGACGTCGCGGTAAAAGCGCGCGCGCCGTTCCAGTTGGCGCCCAGCACCATGCCGATGGCCGCGAGTTCGTCTTCGGCCTGGATGAACGCGAAATTCTTCTTGCCCGTCGCCGGGTCGACGCGCAGCTTGTCGGCGAACATCTTGTAGGCGTCCATCAACGACGTGGACGGCGTGATGGGGTACCACGCGCCCACCGTGGCGCCCGCGTAGACGCAGCCCAATCCGGCCGCGGTATTCCCGTCGATGAGGATATGCCCCGCGGTCTTCGAACCTCCCAGAAGACCCGGCGCCACGTGCATGGGCAGCGGGCACTCGAAGTTCTCGCGTGTGTAGTTATAGCCAAGCTCGATGGCCTTCATGTTCGAGTCCACGAGCGCCGGCTTCTTCGCGTAGGTTTCCGCGAGCAGATCGCGGATCTTCGCGACATCGAGATCGAGCAGCGCCGCCAGTACTCCGGCGTAGCAGATGTTCTTCATCAGGATGCGCGTGCGCACGCCGTTGAAGTTTTCGTTGCAAAGCCTGGCCAGGGGCACGCCGAGCACGGTGATGTCGTCGCGGGCCAGCAAGGCCGGCCGGGGCCAGGTGGAGTCGTAGATGAGATAGCCGCCGGAAGCCACCTCGCGGACGTCTTTCGTGTACGTCTCGGCATTCATGGCGACCATGAGGTCGATTTTTCCGGAGCGCGCCACGTATGAATCCTTGGTGACGCGGATTTCGTACCAGGTGGGCAGGCCCTGGATGTTCGAGGGAAAGTAGTTCTTGCCCATGACGGGCACGCCGCTTCGGAAGATGGACTTCATGAGCAGCGTGTTGGCGCTGGCCGAACCGGTACCGTTCACCGTCGCGATCTTGATCGCGAAATCATTTACTCGTTCTGACATCTCACGCGCTCTTGGGGAGTTTTGCGGCGCTGGCGGCCGCTTCGTCCGTGGCATGCGGCCACTGGATCGTGGACTTCTGCATGTCCCAGGCCGCGGTCGGACAGCGCTCTGCGCACAGACCGCAGTGCACACACAAATCTTCGTCTTTGACCATGACACGGCCGGTATGTTTCAACGCGGACGATACGTACAAAGCCTGAGTGACGTTCTTCGCGGGCGCCTTGAGTCGGCCCCGCAGGTCGGCTTCTTCGCCGCTGTGCGTGATGGTCAGGCAATCTACAGGGCAGATGTCGATACAGGCGTCGCACTCGATGCACAGTTTGGTTTCGAACACCGTCTGCACGTCGCAGTTGAGACAGCGCTGCACCTCTTTCTCGATCTGCTCGACCGTGAAACCCAGCTCCACTTCGATATTGAGCTTCTTGAACCGCTCTTTGAGCGACACGTGCGGCATGAGTCGCCGCTCGGCTGGATTGTAGTCGTTGGCGTAGGCCCACTCGTGCATGCCCATCTTGGTGGAATGCAGGTTCACGCCTGGCGGCAGCCGCTCGGTCACCGGCTTCTTCTGGCAGTGGTTGTGAATCGAGATGGCCGCCTGGTGCCCGTGCTCCACGGCCCAGATGATGTTCTTGGGGCCGAATGCGGCGTCACCGCCGAAAAACACTCCCGCGCGCGAGGATTCGAAAGTCTTGAGGTCGACCTTGGGCACGTCCCACTTGTCGAACTCGATGCCGAGGTCGCGCTCGATCCAGGGGAAGGCGTTTTCCTGGCCGATGGCGAGGATCACGTCGTCGGCCTCGATGAATTCCTCGCCCACTATCCGCTCCGCGGTGATGGCGCCCTTCGCATCGAGCTCGTACTCGATCACGCCGAAGATCATGCCGCGAAGCTTGCCGTTCTCCACCACGAAGTTCTTCGGCGAGCGGTTGATGATGATCTTGACGTGTTCTTCTTCGGCGTCCTCGAGCTCCCACGCCGAGGCCTTGAAGAACTGCCGCGGCTTGCGCGCCATCACTTTGACGTCTTTGGCGCCCAGGCGCAGCGACGTGCGGCAGCAGTCCATGGCCGTGTTGCCCACGCCGATGATGAGCACTTTCTCGCCAATGGACTTGATGTGCTCGAACGCCACTGATTCGAGCCAGGTGATGCCGATGTGCACGTTGGCCGCGGCTTCGGCGCGGCCAGGCAAGTTCAGCTCCTTGCCTTTCGGCGCGCCAGCGCCGACGAACACCGCATCGAAGTTCTGCGCCATCAGCTCTTTCATCGACTTGACCGGATGATTGAGCTTGAGGTCGACGCCCATCTCGACGATCTGCGCGATTTCGTCGTTGAGCACTTCGGCCGGCAGGCGGAACGAGGGAATGTTGGTGCGCATGAGGCCGCCCGCGACTCCCCACTGCTCGAAGATCGTGACCGAATAACCAAGCGGCATGAGGTCGTTGGCGACCGTGAGCGAGGCGCAGCCGGCACCGATCAGCGCCACCTTCTTCCCGTTCTTGAGCTTTGGGATCTTCGGCAGAAGTGAGCGGATGTCGTCGTCGCGATGATCGGCGGCCACGCGCTTGAGCCGGCAGATGGCGACCGGCTTTTCTTCGACGCGGCCCCGGCGGCAGGCCGGCTCACAGGGGCGGTCGCACACGCGGCCGAGGATGCCGGGGAACACGTTCGAGTGACGGTTCACCATGTAAGCATCGGTGAAGCGCCCTTGCGCAATAAGTCGAATGTATTCGGGGACGTCGGTGTGTGCTGGGCAAGCCCATTGGCAATCCACGACCTTGTGAAAATAGTCGGGTTGCGAGGTGTCCGTCGGTTGCATATCCCCCCGGTGCAAAAACGCCAGTTTTCCCCCTCCGGCGCGCTCGCGAGTATAGGCTTGCCGCCGTCCATGCACACGCCCACAGAAATCAAGCTCCGGACGCGCTCTCGAGTGCTGGAGGTCGCCTTCGATGACGGCGTGCGCTACCTGCTGCCTTTCGAGTACCTGCGTGTGCATTCACCGTCCGCGGAGGTGAAAGGTCACGGCCCCGGGCAGGAGGTTCTGGTGTTGGGCAAGCAGCACGTCGGAATCACATCCGTCGAACCTGTCGGCCAGTACGCCGTGAAACTGGTGTTCGACGACGGCCACGATTCAGGGCTGTATTCGTGGAAGTACCTGCGCGAGCTGGGCGACACCCAATTGCAGAAGTGGGCGGCGTACCAGGCGCGCGTTCAGGCATCCCAATAATAAAGGCCGGCCATCGTCAGATGACCGGCCTTCCCAAGACCCCCGCTCGAATAGTTGGGCTTTGTAGCGAAAGCACGGTGGAAAAGCCAGCGTTTTCGGGCCCCGCCTACCAGTCCGTCTATACTGGCCGCCCTGTGACCGAGCACAAGAAGAACGCCGACACCGATTTCGGCTACCAACGCGTTCCGTGGAACGAGAAGCAGCGCCGTGTGCGCGGTGTTTTCGATTCAGTGGCCGGCAACTACGACTTGATGAACGACCTCATGTCCGGCGGCGCGCATCGCCTCTGGAAGGAGTTCACGCTGTCGCTGACCAGCCTGCGCCCGGGCCAGCGCGCGCTGGATGTGGCCGGCGGCACGGGCGACCTCACTACCGGCCTTGCGAAACAGGTGGGCAAGACCGGGGTGGTGATCCTCTCGGACATCAATGCCGCCATGCTCGGCGAAGGCCGCGATCGCCTCCTCGATGCCGGGGTCGTGGGCAACGTCTCGTGCGTTCTGGCCAATGCCGAGAAGCTGCCGTTCGCGGATTCCTCGTTCGACTGCGTCACCATCGGCTTCGGCCTGCGCAATGTCACCGACAAGGCGGCGGCACTCGCCGACATGCGTCGCGTGCTGAAGCCTGGCGGCCAACTGCTCATACTCGAGTTCTCGCAGCCGACAGTACCGCTGCTCAAGCCGCTCTACGACTTGTATTCATTCCGCGTGTTACCGCTCATCGGCAAGTTCGTGGCCAGTGACGAGGACAGCTACCGCTATCTCGCCGAATCCATCCGCATGCATCCCGACCAGGAAACCTTGTTAGGCATGCTGCGCGATGCGGGCCTCGAGGACTGCCGCTATCACAACCTCTCGGGTGGCATCGTCGCCGTGCATCGCGGCTATCGTTACTAGACCATGCTGACCCAGGCGATCGAGAATTTGCTGAACCGCAATCTGCCGCGCAGCCCGCGCGCGCAGGAATTGTGCGCAGCCCTTGCCGGCAAGCGGGTGCGCGTCGAGGCGCGTGGCCTGGGGTGGATATTGCTCATCGAGTCGTTGAACACCTCGGTGAGGCTCACCAAGGGGGACTCCGGGGAGCCGCCCGCGGATGCGGAAATTTCCGGCACCTTGCTCAATCTCGCGGCGCTGGCCGGATCCCATCCCGAAGAAGTCATCCAGCGCGGTGACGTGGACATTCGCGGCGATGCGGAAACCGCCCAGCAATTTCGCGAGCTCGCGATGCTGCTCAAGCCGGACGTCGAAGAAGAGCTTTCGAAGATCATCGGCGATACCCCGGCGCACCAGGCGCTCAGGCTGGTGCGAATGGCCACCGGATTCGGCCGGCGCGCCGCGGTCACCGGCGTGCGCAATGTCGCCGAGTACCTCGCACACGAACGCCGTGACCTGGTGCCGCGCGCCGAAGCCGAGGATTTCTATCGGGGCGTCGAACGCCTGCGTGAAGACCTGGACCGACTCGAGGCGCGCGAGCGCCTCCTCGGTGAGGCCGCCGGCGATGATGAGATCCAGCGATGAAACTGCGCGTCCTTGCCCGTCTCATCGAGATTCAGCGCGTGCTCGTGCGGCACGGACTCGATGAATTCGTTCGCGCCACTCACCTGTATCGCCCGCTGCGCTTTCTATTCCTGCTCTCGCCCTGGACCTGGGCCGTGCGCCGCGGCGACGCGCCGCGTGCCGAACGCCTGCGCCTGGCGCTCGAAGAGCTGGGTCCCATCTTCGTGAAGTTTGGCCAGGCGCTCTCCACACGGCGCGACCTGCTGCCGGTGGATATCGCCGATGAGCTCGCGAAACTGCAGGACCGCGTACCGCCCTTCGACGGCAAAGTTGCGCGCGCCGTCATCGAGGCAGCCTACGGGCGTGCCGCCGAACAAGTGTTCTCGTCGTTCGATGAAAACCCTCTCGCGGCGGCTTCGATCGCCCAGGTACACGCCGCCGAATTGCGCGCCGAAGTGGCCCTCAACGGCGCGAATACGCGCGAAGTCGTCGTCAAGGTGCTGCGGCCGGGCATGCACGAGATCATCGCGCGCGATCTCGAAGTGTTGCGCGCGCTTGCCGCGTTCGCGGAAGCGAACTGGGCCGGCAGCGAGCGGCTGAAGCCCGTGGAAGTGGTCGCCGAGTACGAAAAGACCATCGTCGATGAACTCGATCTGATGCGAGAGGCCGGCAACGCCTCGCAGCTGCGCCGCAACTTCGAAAACTCCCCTCTTCTATATGTGCCGGCGGTGCACTGGGATTTCTGCCGCCCCGGCGTCATGGTCATGGAGCGCATCCGCGGCGTGCAGATTTCCAACATGGCGCGCCTGCGCGAAGCCGGCACGGACATCCGCAAGCTCGCGGAGAACGGCGTCGAGATCTTCTTCACGCAGGTGTTCAAACACAACTTCTTCCATGCCGACATGCATCCGGGGAACATCTTCGTTCTCATCGACAATCCTGCGGCGCCCAAATATGCCGCGGTCGATTTCGGTATTGTCGGCACGCTGGATCCACGCGATCAGTACTACCTTGCCGAGAATTTCCTGGCGGTGTTCGAGCGCGACTACCGGAAGGTGGCAACTCTGCACCTGGAATCCGGCTGGGTGCCCGAAGGCTCCCGCGTCGATGAGATGGAATCGGCGATCCGCACCGTCTGCGAGCCGATCTTCAACAAGCCGCTGAAGGAGATCTCTTTCGGCACGGTGCTGTTGCGGCTGTTCGAAATCTCACGCCGTTTCAATGTGTCGATTCAGCCGCAGCTCATCCTGCTGCAGAAGACGCTGCTCAACATCGAAGGGCTGGGCCGCGACCTGTACCCGGACCTCGACATCTTCAAGACCGCGGGTCCCATCATGCGCGACTGGGTGCGCGAGAAGATGAGCGGTCGCGCAATCCTCGAGAACGCGCGCGCGCAGCTGCCGGAGATTCTGACCAGCCTGCAGACGCTTGCGCCGCTGGTGCGCTCTGCGGTGCAGCGCGCACAGGACGGCCGGCTGCGACTCGCGGTGGAAGCGCCCGAGATCAATGCGTTGCGAAGTGAGATCCGCCGCACCAATCGGAGGCGCGACAAGGTGACCATTGCCGCGGTATTGCTGCTGGGCGGCATCGTGTGGACCGCGCTCGGACGCGAACCCGCATGGGCGGGTTGGGTGCTCGCGGGCGCAGGCACCGCTTGGTTGTTAGGCTTGCTTCGTCGCTGAATTTTCGACCCTGCGGAAAGTACCTAGTCACGTTTTCGGTGCCGGGAAAATTGCGGCACCGCAGGCATCGGCGTAGTTTGACGGCTCATGTCAATCACCGAGAGAGCGGAATCCAGCCAGTTTTTCGCACAGTTCGCCGCTTTCGTCGCACTGGCCGCGGGCGTGTTCGTGTTCGCCGGCTGGACGCTCGACCTGGAGCCGCTTACCAATCTGGTGCCTGGCTGGCCTCGCATTTCCCGCCTCACCGCCCTCGCGTTTGCCACTTCCGGCGCGGCGCTGTGGTTAGCCAGCATTCCCATGATCCGCAGCGCAGTGGCGGTGTCGCTGCTGACGACGGCGATAGGTCTGCTGGTCCTGTTCCGCTATGCGCTGTCATGGGATGCGTATATCGATCAGCTGCTCCTGAGCCCGGTGCCCGGCATGGAATTTGGTGTGGTGCCGCCGCGCATGGCGCCATCGACCGCGGTCGGCTTCTGCTGTTTTGGCATGTCCATCCTCTGTGCCCTGCGCACGCGTACGGCCTGGGCGCACCAGGCGCTCGCGATCCTCGTTCTCCTGATCGGCTGGATGGGCCTTTCGCGTTTCATATTCGGGGGCGATGCGCTGCTGCCCTTCGTGAATGTCGCAGCGCACGGATCGATCCTCTTCCTGCTGATCGCCTCGGGCGCACTGACACTGCGCAGGGACGCAGGCGTGGCGAAGCTCCTGGCCAGCGACGGCGTCGGTGGCAGTATGGCGCGCCGCCTGCTGCCCGCCGCCATCCTCGTGCCGCTGTTCGCCGGCGCGATGACGCTGCGCATCGAGCGCAGCGGCACACTGGGGCACGAGGCGGCGGTATCGTTGTTCGCACTGTCGGCGGTCATCGCATTCGCAACCTTCGTGCTCATCAATGCCGCGCGTGGCGAGCGTGCTGACAAATCCCGGCGCGATGCGGAGCGTGCGCTGCGCATTTCAGAGGAGCGCAACCAGCTCATCGTCGAGACCGCGCTCGACGGTGTCGTCACGATCAACAGCAAGGGATTGATCACCGGCTGGAATACCCAGGCGGAGAAGATTTTTGGCTGGTCGCGCAACGATGTGATCGGCCGCGAACTCGCCGAGCTCATCATCCCCGAGAACCTGCGCGACAAACATCGAGAGGGATTGCGCCGCTACGTCGAGTCCGGCGTCGCACGCGTGCTGAACAAGCGCAACGAAATGAGGGCGTTGCATCGCGACGGTACCGATTTCTCGGTGGAACTGGCCATCACGCCCATCGGCTTCGGTGAAGACCTCGTATTCAGTGGATTCATTCGCGACATCACCAGCCGCAATCGCGCCGAAGCCGCGCTGCGCGAAAGCGAGCAGCGTTTCCGCACCACCGCCAACGCGGCGCCGGTGCTCATCTGGATGAGCGGCCCGGACAAACGCTGCACGTGGTTCAACCAGCGCTGGCTCGATTTCGTCGGCCGCGACATCGAGCAGGAAGTCGGTGACGGCTGGTGCGACAACCTGCATCCGGCCGACTTCGACCGCACGCTCGACACCTACCATGCTGCATTCGACGCACGCCGCCCGTATGAAATCGAATTCCGCTTGCAGCGAGACGACGGCGCCTGGCGCTGGCTTCTCGAGCGCGGTTGTCCGCACCTCGGGCCCAATGGGGAGTTCGTGGGTTACATCGGCACTTGCATCGACATCACCGAACACCGCGAAACCGTGGAGCAATTGCGCGAGAACCGAGCGCGCTTCAAGACGCTGGCGGAGTCATTGCCGCAGATGATCTGGACCTGCCTGCGCGACGGCAACTGCGACTACCTGAGCCGGCAGTGGCTCGACTACACCGGCCGCAGCGAAGCACAGCAAGTCGGCCAGGGCTGGCTCGAGCAGGTGCACCCGGACGATCGCGTGAATGTGCACATGGAATGGTCGCGCGTCGTGGGCAGTGGCGACACCTTCGACACCACCTTCCGCATCCGGCGGTTCGACGGCGTCTACCGCTCGTTCAAGACGCGTGCGGTGCCGCTGCGCGACCCGGCTGGCCGCATCCTCAAGTGGTTCGGATCGAACACTGACATCGAAGACTTCGTCGTCGCGGAACGCAAGTTGAAGGTGCAGCTCGAACGCATGCAGCTTCTCGATCGCACCACGCATGCGATCGGTGCCCACCATGAACTTACCAAGGTCTTCGAGGTGGTGCTGCGCAGCCTCGAAGACAACCTCAGCATCGACTTCGTCAGCCTGTGCACCTACCAGGCCGAGTCGGAAGTGCTCACCGTCAGTTGCGTGGGCGAGCGCAGCGCGGAACTGGCGCGGGAAATTGGTATCGTCGAACAGACGCGCATCGAGGTGGAGGAAAATGGTCTGAAGCGATGCGTCCATGGCGAGCTGGTGTACGAACCGAATATCCAGGATTCGCCGTACCCGTTCACAGCGCGCCTCGCCGGCGCCGGACTGCGCTCGCTGGTGGCGTCGCCGCTCATGATCGAGAGCGAGGTCTTTGGTGTGCTGCTCGTCGCGAAACGGCGCGTCGACGCGTTCAGCAGCGACGACTGCGAATTCCTGCGCCAGCTCTCCAGCCACGTGGCGCTCGCGGCCCACCAGGCACGACTCTACGAAGCGTTGCAGGTCGCCTATCAGGATCTGCGTCAGACCCAGCAAACCGTCATGCAACAGGAACGCCTGCGCGCCCTCGGCCAGATCGCCAGCGGCATCGCCCACGACATCAACAACGCGCTGTCACCGGCTGCGCTGTACACGCAATCCATGCTTTCGCACGAGACGGGGCTGAGCGAGCGGGCGCGCGAACATCTCGGCGTCATCCAGCGCGCCATCGATGACGTGGCCCGCACGGTGCAGCGCATGCGCGCTTTCTATCTACCACGCGGGCTGGAACTGACACTCGCGCCGGTGGATATCAACCAGGCGCTCATGGTGGTCATCGATCTCACTCGCGCGCGCTGGAGCAACATTCCCCAGGAACGTGGCATCGTCATACACGTCGAGAGCGATCTGCAGCCGGATCTGCCGAAAATACTGGGTGCGGAAAACGAGGTGCGCGACGCCCTGACCAATCTGTTGCTGAACGCGGTCGATGCGATGCCCGAGGGCGGCACCATCACGCTGCGCACGCGCTTCGTGACCCGCGACGACCAGGTAGTGATCGAAGTGCAGGACACCGGTATCGGCATGAGCGAAACCACCCGCAGCCGGTGCATGGAGCCGTTCTTCACCACCAAGGGCGAACGCGGTACGGGCCTCGGCCTGCCCATGGTGTTCGGCATGGTGCAGCGTCATGGCGGCGACTTCGAGATCGACAGCGAACTCGGCCTCGGTACCACCATACGGCTGCTCTTCCCGCGCGCACCGACCGGCATGACGGCGAGCGAACAGCAGACCGCCGTACCGCCGCGGCCTCTGCGCCTGCTGCTGATCGACGACGACCCGCTGCTGCTGCGATCCCTGCGCGACGCGCTCGAGCTCGATCAACACGAAGTCGTCACCGCGGACGGCGGCCAGGCCGGCATCGACGCCTTCGCACACGCCGTGAACTCAGGGACTTCCTTCGACGCGGTCATCACCGATCTTGGCATGCCTTATATCGACGGCCGCAAGGTTGCGGCGCGTGTGCGCCAGTTATCGGGCCAGGTGCCCATCATCATGCTCACGGGGTGGGGACATCGATTGATCGCCACCGACGACCAGCCCGAGCACGTTACCCGCGTGCTCAGCAAACCGCCGAAAATGGCGGAGCTGCGCAGTACGTTGGCCGAAGTCGTCGCCGCGCGCGACCCGACGTAGTCAGTCGCAGCTGCGGTAGTCGAAGGGAATCACGCGCTCTTTACCGTCCTTTCCAGGGCCAGCAATTTCCGCGTGCAGCCCGCCAGGAGTCAGCCGGTACTCAACCCGTTTCGGAAAGTCGTGCTGAGGATTTTCGAACCTTGCCCAGTGGGCGCCCGACTCCGTCATGCGGAAGGGGGTCGGTTTGGATCCTTGCGGCTGAGCAAGATAGTAGGTTCCGCCGTCGCGGTGTTCGATGCGCATGAATTCGAAGCTCTTCGTCTTGCCGCCTGCGATGGTCCGGCCGACACCGAGCATGACGTCACCGCGCGGTGCCAGCCAGTGCTCTTCGGTGAACTCCCCGCCGCTCTCTTTGCACCATTGACCAGACAGCCAGCCAAGTGCGTCCGCCGCCGGGGAATCAGCAACCGTGGGGCCGGTGGTGCAGGCCACCAGCGTGCCGACAGAAATCAGTTTGAGTATTCGCATGTGCGTACTGTGCGCCGGCGTAATCGGAGGCGCTTGAACAAAAGCGCAAAGTGCCCGGTAATTGGTCGAGTGGACTATCAAGAGTATCCCGTCCCCGAGACCCTGCGGCAGCACGTGGCCTGCGTGTGGCGCTTGCGCGACGCGACGCCTGCCGGCGCGGTTCACACCATCTACCCTGATGGCCGATGCGAACTTCTGGTTCATCTGCTGGCGCCGCCGCGCTGCTGGGATCCGGTTTCAGGATGGCACCGGCAGGCGCCCAGCCTGTTCGCGGCCCAACGCGTCACCGCGGTCCGTCTGGCGTTCACCGGGCCGCTCGACTGCATCGGCCTGCGATTGCAGCCCGCTGCGTCCGCAGCGATCGCGCGGCAGAGCCTTGCGGAATCGCGGGATCGCATCGTTGACCTGGCTGGCATCGACCGGAGTTTGTGCCGATCGTTACGCGCGGCCGCGCGCGCATTCGCGCGCGGCGCCGACGCGGCTCTGTGGCGCCTGCTGCTCCGGCGCGTGGCGTGCCAGACCCTCGACCCGCGCATCGTGACCGCCGCGAAGCGCATCGAGCTCAGCGCGGGCAAGACGCGCATCGATGCCACGGCGCGCGCCTCGGGCATGAGCCTGCGGGGGTTCCAGACTCGCTTTCGGGCCGAGACTGGTCTTACGCCGAAAGAGTTCGCGCGGCTGACGCGGTTGCAAGCGACACTGCGCGCGCTCGATGCCGACCACGCAAGCCTGGCAGAACTTGCCGCCGAGGGCGGCTTTGCCGATCAGGCCCATGCGACTCGCGAATTGCTGCGGGCCACCGGCCTCACTCCGGCCAGGCTGCGTGCCGAATTGCGGCGCGACCGGCACAGCGACGCGGCTGTGCATCTTGCGGCCGCTTTCGTGCGCGGCCATTCGCGCTGAACGCCAGTCAGGACGCGGGCGCCAAAGACGCCTGCCATCGCCGTGCGAAAAACCAGCACACCGACGCCATCGCGGTGAGCGTCAGCGACGTCCACGCAATCCACTCCAGTTGCGGCAGCACTTTCGGCGAAATGATGCCGAGCGTGAAGGCGGTCACCAGCAAAGCCACGAACGATTGCGCCGACGCGGCCGTGCCGCGCGCCGCCGGGAACAGGTCGAGCATGCGCAGCGTCAGCACGGGAAACGCAAACTGCGCGCCGAGCGCGGAGACGAACAGCAACGCCTGTTGCAATGGAATCGGCAGCCGGTCGAGGCTGAGATGCAGGAGCACGCGGACAGTGGATGCGGCGAGCGTGATCGCCAGCCCCATGTGCACCTGGCGCGTGAGATCCATGTGCCCGGCGATACGGCGCGAAATCGTCGCCCCCAGCAGGATGCCGGTGATGATCGGCAGGAACAACGCGGCGTACGACGTTTCGCTCATGCCCCAATGTTTTTCGATGATGGCGGGGGCGGAACCGATGAAGCAGGCGATGGAGCAGAAGTTGATGGCCGCGGCCAGCGACAACATGAGGAATTCGCGGTGGCGCAGCACCGTGACGGAAGTGGCGACGAGATTGCGCGTATTGAAGGGGATGCGCGCCTGTGGCGGATGCGTCTCCGGCAGCTTCCACCACGAACCCAGTGAAAACACGATGCCGCACACCACCATGACGGCGAACACCGCGCGCCAGCCGAAGGCCACGTGCACCCAGCCCCCGATGATCGGCGCCACCGCCGGCGCCAGGGCGAAGATCATCGTGGTCAGGTTCATGAGGCGCTGCGCCGCGGCGCCTTCGTACAAGTCACGGATGATGGCGCGGCCGATCACCACGCCGACGCCGGCCGTCGCCCCCTGCAATACGCGCGATGCGATCAGCATCTCGTAGTTAGGTGCGAAGGTGCAGGCGATCGAGCCGACCGTGTAGAGCACCATTCCCCAGATCATCACGGGCCGGCGCCCTATGGCATCGGACAACGGCCCATGCACCAGCGAAGCGAATGCAAACGGCACCATGTACGCGGTGATGACCTGCTGCAGCTGCCAGGCATCGACCTGCAGCGCACGCTCCATCGAATGGAAGGCCGGGAAGAACGTGTCGATGGAGAACGGGCTCACCATCGACAGCCCGCCCAAGAGTACGGCGAGCATCGCGTAGCCTGGGAGCTTGTGCTTCACGAAGCTAGGTGGTTCGCAGCGATCTCAGGAACGCCGCGGCGTCCTGTCCGCTTTCCAGTACCTCGACCAACGCCGAGCCGACGATGACGCCGGCCACGTGACCCTTGAGCTGCTCCACCTGCTCGCGGCTGCGGATGCCGAATCCCGCGCACACAGGTAGTTTGGACTCGGCGGTCACCGCGTCCAGATAGTGCGTGACCTCACCGGGAACGGAGGCGGTGCGGCCGGTGGTGCCCGTCATGGTGACGGCGTAGACGAACCCCTGCGTGGCGGCACACAGCTTGGCCAGGCGTGCGGGTTGCGTCACCGGCGTCACCATCTGCACGATCGCCAGCCCATGCGGCGCCAGTGCGGCGCGCAGCTCCTCGCCTTCGTCGTAGGGCAGGTCGGGAATGATGAAACCGCAGACGCCGGCTTTCGCGGCCGCGCTCGCCAGCTTGTCGAAGCCGAACGCCAGCAGAGGATTCAGATAACTCATGAGAATGAGTGGCGCTTTCGGCCGCTGCATGGCCGTCAACTCTTCCAGCAGCCATCGCAGGGTGAAGCCCTGACGCAGCGCCTCTCGGCTCGACCGCTGGATGGTCATGCCGTCGGCCATCGGGTCGGTGAACGGTACACCGATCTCCACCACGTCGGCTTCGTTGCCTACCTGCGTGAGTTGCTCGCGGAATTTCTCGCGCTGTGGATAGCCGGCGGTGACAAAAGCGACGATAGCGGTGCCGCCGGGCGCCTGACGAATGGCAGCGCTGATCTTTTCGGAAGGTGTCATTTGAGTCCCGCCAACACGGTGCGTTGCAGAGTGGGCATGTCCTTGTCGCCTCGGCCCGAGAGTCCGATGAGTACCTTCTTCCCTGGATTGAGCTTGGCCCAGCGCTTTGCCCCGGCGAAAGCGTGCGCCGATTCGATGGCCGGCAAAATGCCTTCGGTGCGGCAGCACTCGGTCAGGGCTTCGAGCGACTCATCGTCGGTGGCGGCTTCGTAGCGCACGCGTCCGGCCCACAACAGCAGCGAGTGTTCGGGACCGACGCCCGGGTAGTCGAGGCCCGCGGAGACGGATTCGGTTTCCTGGATCTGGCCGTTGTCATCCTGCAGCAGCAGCGAGTACGCGCCCTGCAGTACGCCGGGCCGGCCGTATGCCAGCGTCGCGGCATTGTGGCCTAACTGCTTGCCCGTGCCGCCGGCCTCGATGCCAATGATCTCGACCGGCTCGTCGCCGATGAAGGGGTGGAACAAGCCGATGGCATTCGAGCCACCTCCTACGCAGGCGACAACCGCGTCCGGCAATCCGCCGGAATTCGCGATCATTTGTGCACGCGCCTCTTTGCCGATCACCGTCTGCAGCTCGCGGACCAGGTACGGGTAAGGATGCGGTCCGACCGCAGAACCGATGATGTAGAAGGTGTCGTTCGGGTTGCTGACCCAGTCGCGAAACGCCTCGTCGATGGCCGCGCGCAGCGTCTGGTCGCCGTTGGTCACCGGCACGACCGTCGCGCCTAACAACTTCATGCGCCCGACGTTCGGCGCCTGGCGTTCCATGTCGACCGCGCCCATGTATACGGTGCAGGGCAAACCGATACGCGCGCAGGCCGCGGCGCTGGCCACACCGTGCTGGCCGGCACCGGTCTCCGCCACCACGCGCCTGGCACCTAGACGCTTCGCGAGCATGGCCTGGCCCAGTGCGTTGTTGATCTTGTGCGCGCCGGTGTGCGCGAGATCTTCGCGCTTCAGCCAGACTTTCGCTCCCCAGGCCTTGGACAGCCGGGGCGCGTGCGTCAGCGCCGTGGGCCGCCCCACCCAGCTCGACAACTCCCGCGTCAGCTCGGCCTGGAATTCCACCGAGTGCAGATGCTTCTTGATGCCGGCCTCGAGCTTCTCGAAGGACGCGAACAGCGTCTCGGGCACGTAGCGGCCGCCAAATGGACCGAAACGGCCACGCTCGTCGGGATATTTTCCGGCCAGCTCATCGGCCAGTAGTTTGGCTGGGTCTTCAGTGTGCTTCACGTTTTCAACTCCAGGACCGCCCTACGCGCGGCGGTCACGAACTTCTCGATCTTGTCGGCACTCTTGATGCCGGGCTGGTCCTCGACCCCGCTCGACACGTCGACACCAAAGGGGCGCACCTGCCGCACCGCGATGCCGACATTCAGCGGATTCAGCCCGCCGGCCAGAATGACTTCGCAGCGGCGCGCAAGTTCGGCGGCGGCTTGCCAGTCGGTAGTCTGGCCACTGCCGCTCACCGGACCTTCGAACAGCACCCTTCCCGGCAATGCGCACGCCGCGTGTACCGGCGGTCGCATCACTGGCAGCACGCTCAGGGTGTGCGGCAGGTTCAGTGAGTCCAGGTCCAGGGCGTCGGTCTGCAGGATGTCGGGCTGAAAATCCCGAATGATCTGCTCGACTTCGGCTCGCGTGGGATGACGGGTGACGGCCACGCAGGCAATTTGGTGGCGCGCCGGCTTCGCAAGCTCGCGGGCGCGCTCGATAGTCACCTGCCGCACGGACGCCGCGAACACAAAGCCGATCGCATCGACCTCACAGGCCAGCGCCACCTCCACCGCCTCGGGAGCCGTCATGCCGCAAATCTTGATGAAGGGCTGGTGCGGGCTCATCGGCGGCCTGCAAGCGGGGCGTGGCGCGCGTCTACCGCCGCGCGGGCTTGCGCGAGCATGGCGCCCGCGAGTCCCGCAGGATCGGCAGCCGACATGAGTGCACTGCCGACCAGTGCCAGATCGTATCCGCAGGCGGCCATGCGCGCGGCATCGTCGGCCGTGGCCACGCCGCTTTCCGCGACACGTTTGACGCTCGTGGGTAGCAAGGCGCCGAGCGCATCCAGCCGCCCCGGCACCACCTTGAGCGTGACGAGATCCCGCGAATTGATGCCCACCATCAGCAACGCACGCTGGCCGCGGCGCGCATCCACCAGCACGTGCGCGACTTCGATGTCGGGCTCGTCGAAAGCTTCGAGCAGCACGAACATGTTCAGCGCGAGCGCCGTGTCGATGAGCCGTTCGAGATCATCCCTGGGCAACATGCGGATGATTGCCAGCACGCCCCCCGCGCCGGCGGCCCGCCCTTCGAGCACCTGGTAGCCATCCACCAGGAAATCCTTGCGCATCGCAGGTACGCCAAGCGGCGCCAGCGCGTGCGCACCGGCCGCGAGATCCTCGAGCGAACCGTCGAAACGGCTGGGCTCGGTGAGTATCGAAACCGCGGCAGCGCCGGCATTGGCGTAGGTGGCCACACGCGCGCCGACGTCTTCCCCGGCCGCCGCCTTGAGCAAGCCCACCGCCGGTGATCGCAGTTTAACCTCGGCGATGAGATCGAAGGTGCCGAGAGCCAATGCGGGTGTCGCCGGCAGATCCGCGATTCGTGCGCGCAGCTCTCGTTCCGGGAGTCCGACTTGCGCGGCTGC
>DASTTJ010000043.1:0-9036 GCA_035760205.1 Steroidobacteraceae bacterium
ACCTTGAAGGTCGTCGAAGACTTTGCCGCCACGCACAACCGGCCCGATGCCATGTTCCTGCCCGCAGCGGGCTCGGCCGGCATCGAGGCGGTGACCAATATCGTCGTGCAGGAGTCCTTCTACATCATGCACGGCGTGCTCTACGTCGCGGTGATCCTGCTGTGCTTCATCACCTTCCGGTCGTGGCGCGCGGTGGTGGTCGCCATCGTTCCGCTGGCCATCACCTCGATCCTGTGCGAGGCGATCATGGTGCTGATGGGGATCGGCGTGAAAGTCGCCACGCTGCCGGTGATCGCGCTCGGCGTTGGCGTGGGCGTGGACTACGCGCTGTACCTGCTGTCGATCCAGCTGGCCATC
Source organism: Steroidobacteraceae bacterium (assembly GCA_035760205.1). GTDB lineage: Bacteria > Pseudomonadota > Gammaproteobacteria > Steroidobacterales > Steroidobacteraceae > CADEED01. The sequence continues at coordinate 358 of DASTTJ010000043.1, forward strand.
CAGCGCCGTGGCGAAAGCCTGCGCGAGGCCTACGCCAGCTCGCTTCAATTCACCGGCAAGGTCGTCGCCCTGGTGGGCGCCACGATGGCCGCGGGTGTGGTCACCTGGGCCTGGTCGCCGATCAAGTTCCAGGCCGACATGGGCATCCTGCTGACCTTCATGTTCCTGTGGAACATGATCGGTGCCCTGGTGTTGATCCCCGCGCTGTCGCACTTCCTGCTGCGCAACGTCGGCGTGAAAAAGGGCGCGGGCGCGGAGCCCCTGCCGTCGCCACCGCACGACCTGCCGTTGGCCGACGTGACGCCTGTTCGCGCGGCGGCCGACGCGGTCAACACCAGTGGCGAACGTCGCGAGGCAGTCGCCGGGCAGGCATGACTGCCGGCCATGACCCGCTGCCGCTCCAGCCGCAGGCGCTGACGGCTGGGTGGTTCACGGCTGCCTTCGCGCCCGCATGGATCGGCACGGTCGTCGAGCGCGCGCAGGTAGTGGATGTCATCTCCGGCACCTCCACCAAGATCCGCGTTGCACTGCAATGCAACGATGCGGGCAAGACGCACGGTCTGCCCGCCACGGTCATCGTCAAGGGCGGGTCCGAGCCGCACAGCGTGCACCTGAGCTTCATGCACGCGGCCGAAATGCGAGGTCGCGGCGCGGCGCGTGGTGAACGCGCGTCGGCTAACATTGACGCACTGCAGCAATTGTGCCTGCGTGTGGAGGGTGGAGTGGACGTCGACGATTCGTACCGGGAACTCGGCCTGACGGCTGAGTCGAGCGATGCCGAGATCAAGGCGGCATGGCGCCGCCTGGCCGCAAGGTGGCATCCGGATCGCAACCGGAATCCGCAGGCCCTGAAGAAAATCCAGAGGATCAACCGCGCGCTGGAAGAGATCCGCAAGGCGCGAGGCGATGCGATCGCCCCAGTGGAACCCGGCGCGAAACCAGCGCGCATCGTGAATCACACGGTCGAGTTGACGCTCGAGGAAGCCGTCGCCGGCTGGAGCGGAGAAATACAAGGCGAGCTGGTGGACGAGTGTGCCGAATGCGACGGCAGCGGCCTGGAAGCGCAAGCTTCTCCATGTCCCGAGTGCGATGGTGCGGGACAGATCCGGCGGCATCTTTGGTTCGGCTGGATGCCCTCCGTCGCCGAGTGCGGCGCCTGCGCGGGGCACGGCGTCACTCGCCACTGTTGCAGCGCCTGTGAGGGCACCGGCAAGCAAGCGCCCCGCACCTATCGCTGCAGCGTGCAGGTTCCGCCCGGTGCGCGGGCCGGAGATGTGCTCCATGCGTTTGCACGCGTCCAGGGACACAAGCAGAAGGTGGCGTGCCACGTTCGTGTGGCGCTTCGGCCGCACGAATTCTTCGAGGTGCAATCTGATGGAACGGTGACTTGCGAAATCCCTGTCGATGGTTTCGCCTGGGTCGCCAACCGCTGGATCGAGGTACCCACGCCCGGCGGCCTGCGGCAGATGCGGCTGCAACGTGGCCATCTGGTCTACCGCATCAGGGGCCAGGGGTTGCCATCGCGCACGGACGCGCCGGCCGCGGATTGCCTGGTCACCGTCGTGCCGCTGTTCCCCGACGAATTCAGCCGCGAACAGGAGGCGAAGATCGACAGCCTGATCGCTATGAATTCAAAGTCGCGCGGCACAGTTGCGGGCAAGCGGATGGCGGCGTGGGATCAGGTCGTGCAAAAGTGGGATGCGGAGTGCGGTAAGAGGACGCGGGAAGCAGCGTAGGGCGGGCGCGCTTGACGTCATTGCGGGCTCGACCCGCAATCCATGGTGGCGCGCCGCTTGGTTCGTAATGGTGGATTGCGGATCGAGTCCGCGATGACAAGCTTCAACAGAGACCGATCACGCGCAGTTTTGCCGCGACAACGCGGCTTTCAAAACGGCAGCGACTGCGGCTGTCGTGTCACAGTCAGCGGCCGCTCATACGATGGATCCGACCCGTCACGCGAGGCAACGCCTGTCGCCGCATAGGCGGCCAAGGCCACGGCCGGCACATCGATATTGCCTAGCGAGCCGCCGCCTTCGATGATGCACTTGCGCGCCGCAATGGCCCACTTGCCGTCGCGCTTTTCGAAGCGGTCGAGATAGCGACCGACGTGAAGTGAGGCCGCCGGCTCGCGGCGGTTATTGCCTACGAACAGCCAGTACGTTTCGGTGTGAGCGGTGTTACCGTCCAGCTCGCAGCGATGGTTGAGCACGAAGTGTTTGTGCGTGTGCTGGTATTTGGCGTGATAGGCGAAGGCCCACTCCACGAACTCGTTGACCGGGCCGACGAAGGCGCCGTGGTCGTCCATCGCGTCTGGGTGATACACCGACAGCAGCATCTCGCGATCGAATCGGTCGACACCGCTGCAATAACGCAGGATGCAGTCGTGGATCTGCTGGCGGTCGATGATTTGCTGCAGTGCGGGCGGGACGGTCTCGGGCGTCATGGCAGCTCCTTCGTGGGTTGCTATATTGGAATGATGTTCATAAAATAGAACCACGTGAACTATAGCTGGATTGGAGACGACCGTGAACCAAAACGAACTTGAGCAGAGCCCGAATTACCGCAAGGGCGTGGCGCTCGTCGGCGAGATGCTGGGCCCGCAGTTCCTCGCCGGCATGCAGGCGGCCGCCGGCTCCGGTTCTTTCGCGGCCGACTGCGCCGCCATCGCGCTTGAATCGGCGTTCGGCGCCGTCTGGTCGCGCCCCGGCCTGGACCGCAAGCAGCGCAGCCTGGTCACGATGGGAATCCTGATCGGCACCGGCAAACCGAGCGAGCTGAAGAACCACGTGCGCGCCGGCCTCAACAACGGTTTGACGGTCCTCGAGATTCAGGAGGTGCTGATCCAGTCGATTCCGTACGCGGGCTTCCCGTGCGTGGCCGAGGCTATTGAAGCGACCGTGGCCGTTCTGCGCGAACGCGGGCTGGTGGACGACAACACGAAGACGGCTAAGGATCGCGGGATGCTGTAGCTCGGCCTCGGGGTCCTTGCAATAGCCTCACATATTCAGCGGATCGCGGTCCACCAAACCGCCGCCCTGCACGTGAGTCGAGCCGAGATTCCGCTGCAGCCGATCCGCAGTTTTCATCTCTTGCACTTGAGCCAGCACTGCGGGCGTGACCGGGGCGAAGGGATGCGCGCACGCGGCTGCGGATGCAGCCTCACAGGCGGCGGGTCGAGTTCAGATCCGGGTAGTGCTGCGGACTCGAACTTCGTCTCGCCTTCCTCCGGTACCAGCGTCGGCGCAGGCAGTTCATCTTGCGTAATAAATGTCAGACCCGCCGCTTGCATGGGGAAATCGCCAGGCACGTAGACATCCAGCAATTCGATGAGCCCGTGACCTGCGGTCAAACCTGCCAAGTCAGGTTGTTCCCCGTCCATTTCCATACGGACGGCGAGCTTGTGGAGCCTCTCCGCGTTGAAGTCCAGAATTTGCAGAGCCCTGTCAAGCCGCCCGGCGACTGCGCGCGTCCGTGGGTCACCCAAGCCGTCGATCGCGCTTTGCCAAGCGACGTCCGCGAGGTCGCGCGTCTCCACTGCGGGGTGCAGTGTGCCCGACATGTGTACGGAGCCGACCAGAATGCGGGCTTCGAGTTTGAGCACTTCAACCATTGAATGCGGCATCACTCCACCTCCACCGCCAAGTGCGGGTGTTCGCGCACGCCCAACAGTAGCCTACTCATGGGCTCTTCGTCCGGTGTGAACCCCGGCTGTGTCAGTGCGCTCAGCAGACGAAGTGTCTCGTCAGCGGACGGGCTTTCCGGCGGGACGGGGGCGTAGGGTCGATATCCAGCGAGCAACACCAAGCCATTCACGGCGGCTCGCTGCATTTGTTGCATGGCCAAAGATTTGGCGTGCGCTGCGTCGCGCGCGGCGCTCGCGTTGCGGGCAGCCTCCCCAAGCTCGGCCACTGTTGCACCTCGCAGGCTATGGATCGACTGGAAGAAAGTGACGAACTCTTCCGCCGTCATTCCCGCTTGCTGCGTTCTGGGCAGGAACTGCCGGCCGCACCGGAACTCATCGAGCGCCGCCTCTGCAAACGTGCGCGCGGCATCCAAACGATCGGCAGCGTTGCCGTACTTGCGTTCGAACGACAGAGCGGGCTGCTGCGCCATCGCGGACTGCTGTCGCGCCGTGTTGTTTCTCGCGGGCTCTTCCCGGGCGGTAGGGGGGCATACGCGCGTGGCCAGCCGTTTTATCACCTCGTTGCCCATGGCATTCACCCCGATCGGCGTTGATTGAACCAGTGAGTAACCGGCGCGCCTGAAAGGTTCCCAGCCGAAGGGCTCAGAGTGCGATGCTCAGCTTCTGCGCCAAACGCCCTCCTCACAGGCCCGACTCAGGCCGTTGATGCGCGCTTCAACTGACGCGAAGGATAATCTTGCCCCGGGTGTGGCCCTGCTCGATGCGTCGGTGCGCGTACGCTGCCTGCGCGAGCGGGAACTCGCTATCGATCATCACTTCCAGCTCGCCGACATCAATCAGCCGCGCGATCTCGGCGAGGCGATCGCCGCTCGGCAACACGGTGACCATCGCAGCGCGAACGCCATGTTCTTGCGCCACAGCTGCATCCGGTGGGGGCATCGCAATCGCGACCAGGATGCCGCCGCTGCGCAGCACTGGCCAGGACTTCAAGCGTGTCTGGCCGCCGATGGTGTCGAGCACTACGTCGACGTCTCGCAGGCCCTCGGCGAAGTCGGCGGTTCGGTAGTCGACCAGCACATCCGCGCCCAATCGGCGCAGCATTTCATGGTTCGCGGCAGACGCGGTGGCAATCACGCGGGCACCGGCGCGGCGCGCGAGCTGGATCGCGAACTGGCCGACGCCGCCGGCACCCGCGTGAATCAACACCGTCTGCCCGGATTGCAGGTTCGCGATGTCGAACAACGCGCTCCACGCGGTCAGTGCGGCAAGCGGCACGCCAGCCGCGTGTTCCAGCGGTATACGCGTAGGCGCATGCGCCACGTTGGCGGCGCGAACTGCAACGTACTCGGCGTAAGCTCCGTTGCGGTTCATGTCGGCCATCGCGAAGGCGGCATCGCCGGCGGCGAAATCTCCGGCACCGGCAACAACAGAGCCTGCCACGTCCCATCCGAGGATGAACGGAAGCGCCAGCGGAACGAAAGCCTGGTAATCGCCGCGGCGAAACTGCACATCGGCCGGGTTCACGCCTGCTGCATGTACCTTGATCAGCACGTCGCCTTCACCCGGCTCCGGCAGCGGCGCGTTTTCATGGCGCAAGACGCAGGCGTCGCCGTAGGCGTGGAAGCGGACGACTTTCACGCGTTTTCGAACAAGGTGGCCGCAGTCTGCTCGGGCACGACCTGGAATTGCGCCGTGGCGTGCGCGACCACGCGGCCCGCGCACGTGATGAGGCAGCTGGTGAACACGATCGTGCGACCCGCACGCACGACATCGGCCTGCGCTTCGACCCACTCGCCGGGCCTGGCATTGCCCATCAGGTTCACGGACAGAGCCGTGGTCAGCAACATGAGGATGGGCTCGCGCGCATGCTTCGCCGCCCAATGCGTGGCCGTGTCCGCAAGTGTGCAGATCATCCCGCCGTGCATCATCTGGCCGCGATTGCGGTGCTTCTCTTCGACCCGCATGCCGACGACATGGCTAGTGCCCACTCGCTTGACGTACATAGGCCCGAGATGCTCGTGGAACGGACCGAAGACAGGCATTGGCACAAAGCCCTCGGGCGGTGTGCCGCGCGCGTCGGCTTCGGCCTTGATGTGCAAGGGGGCGAAAGCGAGCTTGCTCGCGTGGTTCACGTCCATCGTGTCTCTTCTATTGGTTGTTGAAGCGCGGTGGCCGCTTCTCGAAGAACGACTTGCGCTTTTCGGCGGCGTCCTGTGTCGCCTGCGCCATGAACACCGCGCGTGCTTCGATCTCGCACGCCGCCTCCAGGCTGGCGACGCCCTGGTTCAGCCAGAGGGACTGTTTGGTGAGCCACACACCCAGCGGCACGTTGGCGCAGACCGCTTCAGCCAACGATCGGGCTTCCGCCATCAGCTTGTCGTCGTCGACCACGCGGAGCGCCAAGCCGATCCGCTCGGCCTCATCGGCCAGCACCGGCCGCGACGTGAGCAAAATCTCGGCGGCGCGCTGCGTGCCGATGGCGCGCGGCAGCATCCAGCTCATCCCCAGCTCGTGCCCGGTCCCGGCGTTGTGGATCGAATTGACGAACTTGCCCGAGCGCGCCACCAGGCACATGTCAGCGGCGAGCGCGAATGCGAAGCCCAGCCCGGCAGCCGCGCCATTCACAGCCGCGATCACCGGCTGCGGGATCGCCCGAATCAACAACGGACTCTGTGCGATGCGCGAGATCGAGTGCTTGGCGGCATAGGGCTTGCCGAGTTCTGGATCGACCCAGGGCGCCGCGCCACCACCGCGCAGGTCGTGCCCCGCGCAAAACGCGCGGCCCGCGCCCGTGAGGATCACCACGCGCGCGGATGCGTCATGCCGAAAGCCTTCCAACAAGGCGATCAGCTCGTCGTACATGGCGAAGCTGAAAGAGTTCAGCGCGTCGGGGCGGTTCAGCGTGAGCGTGACCACGCCATCAGGCGTGCGCTCCAGGAGGATGTCGGGCATGGCGGGCCTTTGCAAGCGTGCTCGTTTCTATTATAGTACACCGTTCACATATGTGAAGGCAAGAGACAATGCAAGCAGCCGACCCCTGGTTCGATGCGCCGACCCGCCCGGTGCGGCTCGGTGCGACCGCCTGTGAAGTGGAGCGCAAACTCGACGGCAGCATCCGGATGCGCCTGAAGGAGCCGCTGGGCGACTACCCGCGACGCTACACCGACCGCCTCGTGCATTGGGCCAGCACGACGCCCAACCAGGTCTTCCTGGCGAGGCGTCCGCCCGGCGGGCCGGCGGTGGGCACCTGGGAAGCGCTGAGCTATCAACAGACGCTGGAACAGGTGCGCGCGATCGCGCAGTCCCTGCTGCGTCGCGAACTGTCGCGCGACCGCCCCGTGGTCATCCTCTCGGAAAACGACTTCGAGAACCAGTTGCTGGCTCTGGCCTGCACGCACGTCGGCATTCCCTATGTGCCCGTGACACCGGCCTACTCGCTGATGTCGAAGGACTATGCGAAGCTCAAGTTCCTCAACGAGCGTGTGCGGCCCGGCCTCGCGTTTGCATCGAACGGCGCGCAATACGAAGCGGCAGCGAAGGCCGCCTTCCCGCAGGCGGAATTCGTGGCGACGCGTACCGAAGGCAGTACCGCGACACCGTTCGCAACATTGCTTGCTTGCACGCCCGGCCCTGCGGTGGACGCCGCCTTCGAGTCGATCCAGCCGGAAGACGTGGCCAAGCTGCTGTTCACCTCGGGCACCACGGGCGAACCGAAAGGCGTGCAGCTCACGCACCGCATGCTGTGCAGCAATCGCCAGCAACTGGTGCAGGCGCTGCCGTTCTGCGCGGACGCGCCGCCCGTACTGGTGGACTGGCTGCCCTGGCACCACACCTTCGGCGGCACCAACAACGTCGGGCTCGCGCTCTATTGCGGCGGCTCGTATTACATCGACCCCGGAAAGCCGATGGCCGAGGCTGTGCAGCCCACCATCGACGCGCTGCGCGAGATTTCGCCGACGATCTACTACAACACGCCGGCCGGCTTGGCCGCGCTGCTGCCGCACCTCCAGCGCGACCAAGCGTTCCGTGATCGATTCTTCGCGCGGCTGCAACTCATCTACTACGGCGGCGCGGTGCTGCCGGTGCATACCTGGGCGGGGCTCGACGAAGTCGCCGTGAAGCACTCGGGCGAGCGCGTCTTGATGGTCTCGGGCCTGGGCTCCACCGAATGCGGGCCGGTGCCGGCCACCACCTATTCGGACCCGCGCCGCGAAGCGATGGTGGGGCTGCCCGTTCCCGGCGTGGAGTTCAAGATCACGCCCATCAACGACAAGCTCGAGCTGCGCCTGCGCGGCGACTGCGTGACGCCGGGCTACTGGAACGACCCGGCGATGACCGCCGCCGCGTTCGATGAAGAGGGCTTTTTCCGGCTGGGCGATGCCGTCACGTTCGTGGACGCGGAGCATCCCGAACGCGGCCTGCGCTTCGACGGCCGCATCGCGGAAAACTTCAAGCTCTCGAGCGGCACGTGGGTGCACAGTGGCACGCTGCGCACCGCCGCGGTCGCCGCGTTCTCGCCGCTGGTGCTGGACGTGGTGATCGCCGGCAGTGGCCAGGACTTCGTCGGCGCGCTCGTGTTTCCGGACATCGCCGCGTGTCGTGCGCTCGATGCGCAACTGCCTGCCAACGCCGATGCGCGGGCAGTGCTGGCCAGCACAATCGTGCGCGCGCGGTTCCAGCGGATGCTCGATGAACTTGCGGCCAAGGGCACGGGCAGCGCCAATCGCGTGGTGCGTGCGATCGTGCTGACCGAACCGGCCACGCTGGATAACGGCGAGATGACGCCGAAGGCTACGGTGAGTGCCGCCACGGTCTTGCGGCGGCGAGGCCAAGAGGTGGCCGAACTGTTCGCGCCAGAGCCGGGCGCGCAAGTGCTTCGCGCGGGCTGACCCTGCATGCGTCCTGCTTCTTTTCGCACGCGGATCACCGAGCTGCTCGGAATCCGCCATCCTATCCTGGCCGGTGGCCTGGGTCCCAAGGTCTCCGATGCGCGCTATGTCGCCGCCGTTGTGAACGCGGGCGGCATGGGCTTCATC
>DASTTJ010000044.1:0-5422 GCA_035760205.1 Steroidobacteraceae bacterium
CAGGCTGTCCTCCTTGCGGCGCATCGAATGATCGCCGCGCGGCGGATCGTCATGGAAGATGTCTCCCCAGTCGATGGCCTGCATTGCTGTGGCGATCTCATCTGCCTTGTAACCGGACGCATAGAGCCCACCGACGATGGAGCCCATCGATGTGCCCACGATGCAGTCGATTGGAATCCGCTCGCGCTCCAGCACCTTGAGCACGCCGATGTGCGCCGCGCCGCGTGCTCCGCCACCCCCGAGAACGAGGCAGGTTTTCGGCCGCGGGTCCTGCCCGTTCGCGTCCGGTGTCGTGACCGCAGACAGCGCCAGCATGACGCCCGAAAAAACAATGGTTGTGCACCGTTTCAATGAGAGCTCCCGTAACTCGACTGCGCGGCGAAATTGCGAGATTAGGGGCGCGCATACGCCCCTACTATCAAGAAAGCGCAACAATTCCCCCGTCACGGGATTGCCCTGCCCCGCCGCCGCTCTTAGCATGAATACATGCCATCAACGCTGTCATGCTCGCACCGTACTAACTACTGGAATGCTTGCTGGGCGGCGCTTGCGCTCGCATTGACGGCGTGCAACTCCGGCGAGAAGGCGCAGCCCCCGCCGGCAGCCGAAGCGCCGCCGGCAGCCGAAGCAACTCCGCCGCCGGCCGCACCCGCCGCGGCCGATGCTCCGCCTCGAATCACGGCCAACGTATGGCTGGGCGATCTCGATGGAATGGCCGAGCGGCGAGTGGTACGCATGCTCGTGGTCTACAACAAGACCAACTATTTCCTGGACGGGCCACAACAGCGCGGCGCCACCTACGACATAGGTGTGGAGTTCGAAAAGTGGCTCAATCGCGCCAACAAAGACAAGGCGCGGCCGATCCGCGTCATGTTCATTCCCACCAGTCGTGAGCACCTGCTCACCGATCTGCAACAAGGTCGCGGCGACATTGCTGCAGCCGGACTCGCTATCACTCCCGAACGCCAGCAAGTCGTCAGTTTCGCCGCGCCGTTCATCGACGACGTCAGCGAGATCGTCGTCACGTCGGCGGAAGCCGCGGAGCCCGCGACCCTAGAAGACCTCTCGGGAAAGAGCGTCTATGTGCGACGCTCGAGCAGCTACTTCTCGAGCCTCGAAGCCCTCAATACGAGGCTCAAGACACAAGGCAAGCGGCCCGTGATCATCGAGCTCGCCGACGAAAACCTAGAAGACGAAGACATCCTTGAAATGATGAATGCCGGGATCATCGATAACACGGTGGTCTTCAGTTCTCTGGCGACATTCTGGCAGCAGATATTCACCAACCTGCGTCCGCACCCGGAGCTGATCGTGCGCGCCCGCAGTGAAATCGCCTGGGCCATCCGCAAGGATGCTCCGCAGCTCAAGGCCACGCTCGACGCCTTCGTCGCGAAGAACAAAGCCGGAACCATGACCGGAAACATGATCCTGAAGCGCTACCTTCAAAACACGAAGTGGGCGCGAAACGCGACCTCGGCGGCCGACATGCAGCGTCTCGCCGAACTGTCGGGATACTTCAAGAAATACGCCGAGCAATACAAGTTCGAATGGTTGCTGTTGGTGGCGCAGGGCTACCAGGAGTCCGGCCTCGATCAGAGTATTCGCAGTCCGGTCGGTGCAATCGGCGTGATGCAGGTGATGCCGACCACAGCCGGAGACCGCAATGTCGCCGTCAAGGACATTCACCTCGTGGAGCCCAACATCCAGGCGGGCGCCAAATACATGCGGTTTCTCGTCAATCAGTATTTCGACGAACCCGGCATCGATAACCTGAACCGGCACTTGTTTGCGTTCGCCGCCTACAACGGCGGCCCGAACCGGATCGCACGACTGCGCCGCGAGGCGTCCGCCAAAGGTCTGGACCCGAACAAGTGGTTCGGCAACGTCGAACTACTCGCAGCGGAACAGATTGGCCGGGAAACCGTGCAGTACGTAAGCAACATCTACAAGTATTACGTGGCCTACAAACTCGTCCTCAATCGGGCGGAACAGCGGGACGCCGCCAAGGAGCGGGCCAGTACGGTTGCCATGCCGGCAAAAGCGCAATAAATCGGTGCATATGGCGTTTTCTTGATAGTCAGGCGCCCCGTCAGCGTTTCCACTAGAGCGGTGACAGGCACTGCCCGACAATACGCCCCGATCGATACGGATCTCGCATCGCTCCTGCGACCGTTCCCTGGCTGGGAAACGGAATGGATTCATCTGGGCCCGGGGCCCGAAAGTCTCGAGGGTACGCGGGTCACGAAGGGAACCGGATCCTTCACCGTAGTACGCACCTCGACGGCGGGAATCCTGCGGGGCACTACGTCGGCTGACAGTATCGGACTGATCGCAAGCGCTCCTTTCGCTGCCCGCGCGCGAAGCCAGGCGCAACCGTTAGGCGGTGACGTTTGTCTCGTGCTCGGCACAGCGTCCGCACTGGATCTCTATCTACCTACAGACGGATGCGTGATGATCATCGCCGCACCAGCGCCGCCGTCGGTTGCAGACGGCGCACATTGCCGCGCGCTCGACCCGGAACAAGGCGCCCTCCTTTCGCGCTGCTTCGATTTGATGGAACAGATCAGGACCGCGCCCGCATCGTCTCCGCTGGTGCGCGAACCGCACCGCCGCTTGCGCGATCAACTGAAGGCAGTGATGGCAGCAATGTTTCGCGAAGGCGGCCCACTTCCCCAGGCGGAACGCGCCCGCCTGCAGCGGCACATCGCGGTGATCCGCGCTTGCGTTTTCGTCGACACGCACTTGCATTCTCCCATCGCGCTGAGCGACCTGTGCAGCGCCGCCGGTGTCAGTACGCGCGCGCTCGAATACGGGTTTCGGGATTTTTACGGCCTGGGTCCCATGGCGTACGTACGCAATCTGCGCCTCTGCCGCGTGCGCCACGATCTGCTGGATCCCGACCGCAACGAAGCGTCAGTCAGCCGTGCTGCACGTCGATGGAGCTTCACGCACATGGGTCAGTTCAGTCACGACTATCGCGCGCTGTTCGGCGAGATGCCATCGAAGACATTGGCGGCCCATCAGCGCACGGCAAAGGCCAGCAGTTCGGTGTCGTAACGCGCCGGGCGCGCAGGCCGGGGACAGCTGATCGCGCGGCGGGTCACCGATGGACTCTCGAGAAACACGCGCTTGTAATCGGCGGCGAACTGGCTCAGGTGACAAAAGCCGCAATCGAGCGCCACCTCGGACACACTGAGTTCGGCGGCGCAGCTCAATTGCAACCGACGGCGTACTTCACCGAGTCGAAGCATCTTGATGTATTTGAACGGCGAGAGTCCAACGAGATCACGAAATCCGTACTCGAGCGAACGCGCCTGCAGGTGCGCATGGCTGCACAGCTCGGCCAGAGTCATGGATTCGGCAAGATGCTCGTGGATGAAACGGCGAACGCGTTCAACCGCCACGCGGCGTCGCGGCAGCGCCGGGACATCGTCGTCCGAACACTCGACGTCCGACGTCGCTGCTCGTAGCCAGGTACGCAGGCGCCCGTGCAACGCGGCCGCCGAATGAAGATCGCCCGAGTTCGAACGTACCAACAGCGCGCGCAGGTCCTCGGGAAAGCCTGAGGCGGCATGGCCGTCGGTGTGCGCATACCAGCGCGGCCGTCGAAGGCGTGCCCGCGAGCCTGCGCAGCCACGAAACGCGACGAGAAATACGCGGCCCACCGCGTGCGTGAGCAACTCCACGTTGCTATCGGCCGGCGTCAGCACCGCGTCGCCGGCGACGAGGCGGCGGCCTTCGAAATACACGGCGCCGGATTCCGGCGACGGCAACAAGATTGCGCCCCACCCGGTGCCGGTGCGCACCTCATGAAGCGAGGAGCGGTCCACGGTGACGCAGCCCATCCATGTGTCGTCGAACGGGACGACGTTTCGCTCGACGTCGAGTTGACCGGTCGCGAGCTGCGCGATGTTCCAGGCGAAGCAGCCCGGCACTCCCGTGGCAGCGCCGAACCTCGCAAGGTTGTGTTCGAAGGGCCGCATCGCCGTATTTCATGACACGGTGCGCCATCGCGAACATCGGACCTTGGTCCTACGGCTTAAGGGATGTCGCCGGGCCCAGGTTCTCCCGCTGTAGTTAGAATGGGCGCCGATGCCGCCGCGGGAGCCACCTTGCGCAACGTGAAGCGGAATTCAGCGCCGCCGTGCGCGCGATTGGCGGCCGTAATACGTCCGCCATGTGCCAGCACGATCCATCGCGCGATGGAAAGACCCACGCCCATGCCTTCCGGCTTCGTCGTGAAGAATGAGTCGAACAACTCCGGCAACCGCTCGGGCGGTATGCCGCAGCCGTTGTCGGCGATGACGACTTCGGCCAAATCCCCCTCGCATGACCGTGTCAGTACCGATATCTCGCGGGCCGCTTCGGGCGTCGCGTGCATGGCGTCCATGCCGTTGACGATCAGGTTGAGCAACACCTGCTCGATTTGCGGCTGGTCGGCCGCGACCAGCCGCAGGTTGTCATCGAGCGCGCGCGAAATGCGTACGCCACGATGGAGCGCATCGCCGGACACCAGTCGCAACACGTGCGCGACCATGCGGTTCAGGTCGATGGGCTGAATGTGGATTTCGCGGCGCCCGACCAGCGCGCGAATGCCGCGAATGACTTCATCGGCGCGCAGGTCGTCGTCACGGATGTCCCTGATGATTTCCCGAATCTGGTCGAGCGGTGGATTCTCACGCGCGAGCAGCGTCTCGGCGGCTTCAGCGTTGCTGAGAATGGCGCACAGCGGCTGGTTCACTTCATGCGCCACCATGGCCGTAAGTTCCCCCACCGCCGCGAGCCTGGCGCTGTGCGCGAGGCGTCGCTGCACTTCGTCGGCGCGCTTGCGATCGGTGATGTCATGCCCGATGGCCTGCAGTTCATCCGGCATCTCGCCAGCGCCATCGATGGACTGGCAGGTCCAGTGATGCCAGCCTCGGCTTCCATCCGGGAGTGTGACCTCGCATTGCCATTCTCCCGGCCCTTCCCCCGACAGCGCGTGGGCGATACCGCGGCCAAATTGATCGTGGATATTGGCAGGCAGATGGGCCCTGAGGATCGTGCCGAGCAGTTCGTCGCGACGTTTGCCGCGAAAGCGGCAGTACGCCTCGTTGACGAACGTCAGCGTGGTGTCCCGGGTGAAACGGCACACCAGCTCGGTCTGGCTGTCGACCACGGCGCGATATCGCTCCTCGCTCTGTCGCAGCGCCGATTCCTGCCGTCGGCGATCGGTGACGTCGATCGCCGAGCCGATGAAGCCCACGAACTCGTCATTGTCGCCGTAGCGTGGCACGCCACGATCGAGTATCCATCGATAGACGCCGTCGCGGCGCCGCAGGCGGTAATCGATCTCGAATTCGCACCGCGCCGATACACTGGACTGGTAGATAGCCGCCAGGCGGTCACGGTCGTCGGGGTGGACGCCCTGCAGCCAGCCTTC
>DASTTJ010000045.1:0-8800 GCA_035760205.1 Steroidobacteraceae bacterium
TTCACTGGAAGTGGTCGGCGCACGAGATCGGCCAGGCGGCGCACATGCAGAAAACGGCCGCGGAGATCATCGAAGCCATGGGCGGCCGCATGTCGAGCCCGCCGCAGAGTGGCGAGAAGGCCATCAAGCAGGGCGGCATCATCATTCACGAGGTGGGCGGCGCCATCATGGGTTCGGATCCGGCGAAATCCGTGACCAACAGCTTCGGCCAGAGCTGGGAGATGAAGAATCTTTTCATCACCGACGGCGCCACGCTGTGTTCCAACGCTGACAAGAACCCCACGCTTACCATCATGGCGCTGGCCTGGCGCTCTTCCGAGCACATGCTGGAACTGATGATGAGGAAGGAAATATGAGTCTGGATCGGCGCACCACCATCAAGTGGATGTTCGCGGCCGCGGCGGCGGTTCCTGCATTGCAGGCGCTCGGCTATTCCCCGCAACCGCAGGCACGCGACGTTGCCGCGGATCAGGCCGGCTACGGCACGGACCCCAACCTCACCAGGGAATGGAAAGCGGGAGGGCCCTGGCCACTCACACTCGGCGTCAGTGCCAGGCTAACTACCGCGGCACTCTGCGATCTCATCATTCCGGCGGACGGCGTCTCGCCCTCGGCTTCTTCCGCGGGCGTCGTCGATTTCATCGATGAGTGGATCAGCGCGCCGTATCCGCAGCAGCGTGCGGATCGCGCGCTCATTCTGCCGGGGCTGACGTGGCTCGAGGCCGAATCGCAGGGACGGTACGGCCTGGCGTTCGCGGCGCTTTCGGAGGTGCAGAAAGAGGCCATCGCCAACGACATCTGCAGCGCCGCGAAGGCCGCACCCCAGTCCGCCACCGCCGCCAGATTTTTCGCGAAGTTTCGCGATTTGACCGCGGGCGGTTTCTACACCACACCGGTGGGCATGAAAGACATCGGTTACGTCGGCAATATCCCGATGGAAAAGTTCGCGGGGCCGCCGCCTGAAGTTTTGAAGAAGGTCGGGCTGGCCTGAGCTGGATCGCCAAGACTGGCATTGCGGAGTGGCGAACTCATACCACGCGGGCCGCCGCCCACAGGTCCGCTTGCCTGACACCAGCCGCAAGCAAAACGGATCTCGCTTCCGCCAGTGTGCTGCCCGTGGTCATGACGTCGTCGATCACGGCCACGTGGCCCGCGGCTAACAACCTGCGCAGCTCGCGCGTGTTTCGAACGCCGAACGCGCCGCGTACGTTGTGGTGCCGCTCCTCGACACTCAACGCGGTCTGCGACGGTGTATCGCGCAATCGCCTGAGCGCGCGTGGCGCGACCGGGATGCCGAGCATCCGGCCCGCGTAGCGCGCCAGCGCGGCAGCCTGGTTGAAGCCGCGTTCACGCAGGCGCGCGTCATGCAATGGCACCGGAACGAGCAGGTGCGGCAACGCGGCCGCTTGATCTTTTGCCATCTGCGCCAGCAGCACGCCGAGCACGCGCGCATTCGGCGTAATGCCGCGGTACTTGAGATCGCGAATGAGGTCGTCAACCGGCGGCGCGAAACGCAAAGCGACCAACGCCCCTGGCAGGTGCTCCGGCTCCCAAGGCAGCTCGTCGAAACAGAAACCGCAGAGGTCGAGATCGAGCGAGCCGTCGGGAAACCCGCAAAGACAGCATTGGGGCGGGAACAGCGTCGCGATCAGTGCTTTGGACCCGCGAAGCGCCATCGTCAACCAGATCCACCCCAACTGGTTGACAATGGAATGGCGTGCTTCGAACATGCCCGCAATTGTCGTGGCGGGCCTTCGCCGCTGACCAGTCGAAAAACTAACGTATTCAACGAGTAAAGGGATTGGAATGACCGCGCTACGCCACGACTGGACGATCGCCGAAATCGAAGCCCTGTTCGCTCTGCCATTTGCGGATCTCTTGTTCCGCGCGCAGGAAACTCACCGCGCCAATCACATACCGAACGCCGTGCAGATGAGCACGCTGCTGTCGATCAAGACGGGCGCCTGCCCGGAAGATTGCGCCTACTGCCCGCAAAGCGTTCGTTACGACACCGGACTCGAACGCGAGACGCTGGTGCCGCTCGATGAAGTGCGTTCCCGTGCGCTCGCCGCGAAGGAAGCCGGCGCCACGCGCTTTTGTATGGGCGCCGCGTGGCGGTCGCCCAAGAAGCGCGACGTGGAAGCGGTGTCGGCGATGATTCGCGAAGTGCGCGCGCTCGGTATGGAGACCTGCGCGACGCTCGGCATGCTCACACCCGAACAGGCGCACGAGCTCAAGGACGCCGGACTCGACTATTACAACCACAATGTCGACACGAGCCCGGAGTTCTACGGCGAGATCATCACCACGCGCACGTATCAGGATCGGCTGGATACGCTGGCCGCCGTCCGCGACGCGGGGCTCAACGTGTGCTGCGGCGGTATCGTCGGGATGGGCGAAACGGTACGCGACCGCGCGTCCATGCTCGCGACGCTTGCGAACCTGCCCCAGCATCCTGAAAGCGTGCCCATCAATCAGTTGGTGCGCGTGCCCGGTACGCCGCTCGCCGGCAAAGAGCCGGTGGATCCCTTCGACTTCGTGCGCACGATTGCCGTCGCTCGCGTGGTGATGCCGAAAGCGTTCGTACGCCTGTCCGCCGGGCGCGAAGCGATGGCGGATGAGCTGCAGGCGCTGTGTTTCCTCGCCGGCGCCAATTCGATCTTCTACGGCGAGAAGCTGTTGACCACGGGCAATCCCGATGTCGCCCGCGATCGCGCGCTGCTCACGCGTCTTGGAATCGAACCGCTCGTGCTGCCGGCGGTGGCCGCGGCGCAAGCGAGCGAACCTGCCGAGCATGTGCATGGGCCCGGCTGCTCGCACGTGGCGTCGCGAAGTTCTACGTGCAGCACGACCCGGCAGCGCTGAAGGCGGCGCTCGCCGACCTGGATCAGCGTCATCTGCGCCGCACGCGGCGCGTTGGCCTGCATGAAGGGCTGATCAACTTTTGCAGTAACGACTACTTAGGTCTCGCCAAACACCCGTCGGTCGTCGGCGCATTCCGGGATGCCGTCGATAAGTACGGCGTCGGCAGTGGCGGGCCGCACCTGGTCACGGGTCACGGGCCTGAACACGAAGCGCTCGAAGAGGCGCTGGCCGCCTTCACGGGACGTCAGAAGGCCCTGGTTTTCTCGACGGGCTATATGGCCAACATGGGTGTCATTGGAGCACTGGCGGATCAAAATGCTTCCCTGATCTCTGACAAGCTCAATCATGCGTCACTGATCGATGGCTGCCGGCTCTCGGGGGCGCACTCCCAGCGTTATCGTCATGGCGACTCGGCACAGGCTTTCGAGCTGCTCGCCGCGGTCGATTCCGCCATCGACACGCGGCTCCTCATCACCGACGGCGTGTTCAGCATGGATGGCGATCTGGCGCCGTTGCCCGAACTCGCGCGCGCGGCGCGGCAGACCGGTGCGTGGCTGATCGTCGATGACGCGCATGGGCTCGGCATCGTGGGAGCGACGGGTCGCGGCAGCTGCGAGCATTTCGCGATGAGCGCGGGCGACGTGCCCGTGCTGGTGGGGACCTTTGGCAAGGCCTTCGGGACTTTCGGTGCGTTCGTGGCTGGCGATGCCGATCTCATCGATTTCCTGATCCAGAAATCGCGCACGTACATCTATACGACGGCGCTGCCACCGGCGCTGGCCGCGGCCACGCGCGCCGCGCTCGAGGTAAGCCAGCGCGAATCGTGGCGGCGCGAGAAGGTGTTGGCCCTCGTGCAGAGATTTCGCCGCGGCCTGCCCGAACTTTTCCCCGAACTACGAAATTTGGTGCCCGGCACCACCATTGTGCCGGTGGTCATTGGCGAGTCGCAGCGCGCTGTCGTGGCCAGCAAAGCACTTGAAAACAAGGGCTTTCTCGTCACGGCGATCCGCCCGCCGACGGTGCCCGCGGGCACCGCGCGGCTGCGCATAACTTTCTCGGCAGCGCATGAAGAAGCGCAGGTGGACGGGCTCATCGCTGCACTTCGCGAACTGCTCCCTCCATGAGCACCCAGGATGCGTCGCAGGTCTTCTCGCTCGATCGCCGTGCCGTGTTGCAGGCGTTCGATCGCGCCAGTGAGAGTTACGACGCCGCGGCCGCGCTGCAGGAGCGCGTGCGCAACGAACTCGTCGAGAGGCTCGCGGAACTCAAGGTAACGCCCAAGACGATCCTCGATCTCGGTGCCGGGACCGGCCATGCGTCGCGCGCGCTGAAGCGCGCCCACCCTCGCGCCATGGTTGTTGCCGCCGACATCGCGCCGGGCATGCTGATCCGCGCGAAAGCGCAGTCGCGCTGGCTGCGCCGCTTAGAACGAGTGCGCGCCGACGCCTATTCATTGCCGTTTGGTGATGCTTCGTTCGACGTCATTTACAGCAGCCTCATGCTGCAGTGGTGCGACGATCTGGACACCGCGTTCGGCGAGATCGCACGCGTGCTCAAGCCCGGTGGGCTGCTGCTGTTCAGCACCTTCGGGCCTGAAACACTGGGTGAACTGCGAGAGGCCTGGGCTGCGAGTGGCGCGACTGGCAATCACGTGAACCACTTCTTCGATCCACACGCGCTGGGCAGTGCTTTGATGCACGCCGGCCTCTCCGAACCCGTGCTCGATATCGATCGAATCGTCATGCATTACCCGGACGTACTCACGCTGATGCACGAGCTCAAGGCCATCGGTGCGCACAACGTGACCCGTGGGCGGCCACGCGGACTTACCGGCCGAAAACGTCTGGCCGCGATGACGCTGGCGTATGAATCCCTGCGCCGCGACGGCCGATTGCCCGCCACCTACGAAGTCATTCACGCGATCTGCTGGGGTGGCGAGCGCCGTACGCAACAACCCGAGGATTTTCCGCGCGAGACTTTCATCGCGCCCGGCGCGATCCGCAGGCGCAGTCAGACATGACTTCGGAACCTGCAAAACAGGGGTTTTTCATCACGGGCACCGACACCGGCGTTGGCAAGACTTTGGTGGCGGTGGCGCTGACGCGCGCATTTGTCGCGCGAGGATTGCGGACCGCCGTCATGAAACCGGTGGCAGCCGGCATCGTGCAGACGGCGCAAGGCCCTCGCAACGACGACGCGCTCGAGTTGTTAGCCGAAAGCAACGTCAACGCCCCCTACGAGGACGTGAATCCGTGGCTGCTGACCACGCCCGCTTCGCCGCACCTCGCCGCGCGGCACGATGGCGTAGCCATCGGTACCGATCGAATCCTCGCGGCGCAGCGGCGCCTGGCGGCGCGCGCGGATCTGGTGCTGGTGGAGGGGGCCGGTGGCTGGCTCGCGCCCATTTCGAGCATGGCCACCATGGCCGACGTTGCGGCGAAGCTCGAGTTGCCGGTGATTTTCATCGTGGGCCTTCGGCTCGGCTGCCTCAACCATGCGCTGCTGACTCGCGAAGCCATCCGCTCTTGCGGATTACCCTTCTCCGGTTGGATCGCCAACAAAATGGCGTCGGAAATGCCGCTCGCGCAGGACAACATCGAAACGCTGACAAGCCGCTTTGGTATGGCTCCGCTGACCATCGTCCCACCGGGCACTGCCCCGGCTCCCGGGGTTGTCCCGCAGTGGGCGGACGAGGCCGCAAAAAAGCTCGTAAGTGCTTGAGTAAGCCAGCAAAGTCGCTGGTATAGTCGCCGCCGTGTTTGATGCCGCGACCCACATCCATATCAGCCCACACTGCTCGCTCAGTGTCCGTGGCGCGGTTGCGTTCTTCGCAAGCGTGGCGCTCGCCACTTTCGGCATTGCCGGCGTCGCCACGGCGCTTGGGTTTTGGCCGGTGTTGCCATTTGCGGGCGCGGAAATGCTGCTGCTCGCCTGGGCTTTGCACTCGAATATGCAAAGACGCCACGAGAGCGAAACCATCGACATATCAGAATCCGAAGTGGTCATCACGTACTCGCGCGGCACGCCCTCTCGTGTTGTGTTCCCGCGCCACTGGGCACGGGTTAAAATCCGCCGCCCACTTTCGCCCCTCCACCGCGGCCAGCTCGTCATCGAGTCGCACGGCCGGGGATATGAGGTAGGCAAGTTTCTGACAGAGGAGGAACGTCGCCAGCTGGCAGCCGCGTTGCGGTTGCGGATTGGCGGCATGAATCAGTCGCCGGCATTGCCCGCGGCCGGTTCACCGGATCAGTTTTCTTGAGGTCATCGATGAGCTTTCACATGAAGAACGCCTACGCGCGCCGTGGATTACAGGCCGCTGCCATTTCCCTGTTCGCCTTGCTGGCGTCCGTTGCGCACGCCGACTGGGGCGGGCTCAACATGACCGAGGGTGTCTCCATCCTCAGCAAGGAAATCTACGGTCTGCACATGACCATCTACTACTGGTGCGTCGCCATCGGTGTGGTGGTCTTCGGCGTGATGATCTACTCGCTCATCAAGTTCCGCCGCTCGCAGGGCGCGCAAGCCGACACCACTCTGGTCCACAGCACCAAGGTGGAAATCATCTGGACGGTGATTCCCATCCTGATTCTCGTGGCCATGGCTGTGCCCACTGCCAAGTCGCTCATCAAGATCGAGGACATGGGCAACGTCGAGCTCAACATCAAGGTCACGGGTTACCAGTGGAAGTGGGAATACGAATACCTCGGTCACGATGTCAGCTTCTTCTCGACGCTCAGCCGTGAAAGCAACGAAGCGCGCCGCTTGCGCTCAGGGATAGACCCGAACAAGGTGCCCAACTACCTGCTCGACGTGGACAACCCGCTGGTGGTGCCCGCGGGCACCAAGATCCGCTTCCTGCTCACGGCTCAGGACGTCATTCACGCCTGGTGGGTGCCGGCATTCGGCATGAAGAAAGACGCCATCCCCGGCTACGTGAACGAAATCTGGGTCCAGGTGGACGCCGACAAGGTCGGAACCTATCGCGGCCAGTGCGCCGAGCTCTGCGGAGCCGACCACGGCTTCATGCCCATCGTGGTCGAGGTGAAATCTCCCGCCGATTACGACGTTTGGTTGCGCGCCAAACAGTCTGAGCAGAAGGTCGCTTCCGCACCCGCCACCGTTGCCCAGGCAATGGCGCAGCACTAAGTTTTTACGAGACGTACCGACATGGCATACGAAAACACCGCAGACCACGCACACGACGACCACGACCACGGTCCGGCTCACGGCTGGCGCCGCTGGGTCTACGCGACAAATCACAAGGACATCGGCACGATGTACCTCATCTTCGCCTGCGTGATGTTCTTCGTCGGCGGGTTCATGGCGATGATCATCCGCGCGGAACTGTTCCAGCCCGGCCTGCAACTTGTAGAGCCACAGTTCTTCAACTCCATGACCACCATGCACGCGCTGGTCATGATCTTCGGCGCGGTCATGCCCGCCTGGACGGGCCTCGCGAACTGGATGATCCCCATGCAGGTGGGCGCGCCCGACATGGCGCTGCCGCGTCTCAACAACTTCTCGTTCTGGATCCTGCCGTTCGCGTTCACGCTGTTGTTAGCCACGCTGTTCGTGCCGGGCGGTTCGCCGGCCGGTGGCTGGACGCTGTACCCGCCTCTGTCGCTGCAGGGCGGCGATGGCTTCCCGATGGCCATCTTCGCCATCCACTTGATGGGCGCGTCTTCGATCCTGGGCTCCATCAACGTGGTCGTCACGATCATGAACATGCGCGCACCGGGCGTGGGCCTGCTCAACATGCCGCTGTTCTGCTGGAGCTGGCTGATCACTGCCTATCTGCTCATCGCCACGATGCCGGTGCTCGCGGGCGCTGTCACCATGCTGCTCACCGATCACTTCTTCGGCACCAGCTTCTTCTCCGCCTCGGGCGGCGGCGACCCGGTGATGTTTCAGCACATCTTCTGGTTCTTCGGCCATCCCGAGGTGTACATCCTGATCCTGCCGGCGTTCGGCATCATCTCGGAGATCGTGCCGACGTTCTCGCGCAAGCCGCTGTTCGGCTACGACGCCATGGTTTACGCCACGGCCGCCATTGCCTTCCTGTCATTCATCGTGTGGGCGCACCACATGTT
This sequence comes from Steroidobacteraceae bacterium, assembly GCA_035760205.1. Taxonomy (GTDB): domain Bacteria; phylum Pseudomonadota; class Gammaproteobacteria; order Steroidobacterales; family Steroidobacteraceae; genus CADEED01. The sequence continues at coordinate 7,956 of DASTTJ010000045.1, forward strand.
CACCGTGGGCATGCCGCTCGCCGGCCAGCTGTTCTTCACGTTGTCGACGATGCTCATCTCCATCCCCACGGGCGTGAAGGTGTTCAACTGGACCGCCACCATGTGGAAGGGCTCGATCAGTTTCGAACCGCCGATGCTGTTCGCGCTGGCGTTCCTGTTCCTGTTCACCATCGGCGGATTCTCCGGCCTCATGCTCGCGATCGTGCCGGCGGATTTCCAGTATCACGACACCTATTTCGTGGTGGCGCACTTCCACTACGTACTGGTGCCCGGCGCCATCTTCGCCATCATGGCGGGCGTCTATTACTGGCTGCCGAAATGGTCCGGCAAGATGTACGACCACAAGCTCGCGAACTGGCACTTCTGGCTCTCGGCCATCTTCGTGAACGTCCTGTTCTTCCCGCAGCACTTCCTCGGGCTCGCCGGCATGCCGCGCCGCATTCCGGACTACGCGGTGCAGTTCGCCGACTGGAACCTGGTGTCCTCACTCGGCGCCTTCGGATTTGGCCTGTCACAGCTGCTGTTCCCTTACATCATCTGGAAGTGCGTGAAGAGCGGCGCCAAAGCGGAAGGCCGTTCGTGGGAAGGCGCGCATGGCCTCGAGTGGGAACTGTCCTCGCCGCCGCCGTACCACAGCTGGGATCCGCCGCCGTCGCGTGAAATCGTCGCGCGCGGCGTGCAGCACTAAGCGATGGCCGACATGACTCCCGCAGAATTGGGCGAGCGGCGCACCAAGGCTCGCCGCACTGCCATCGTGCTCGGGCTGGTCGCGCTGTCGTTCTACGTGGCGTTCATCGTCATGTCGGTGGTCCGTTCGTGAATCAGAACCAGAGCCTGACGCTCAA
>DASTTJ010000046.1:0-3578 GCA_035760205.1 Steroidobacteraceae bacterium
GGATGAGACCATCGCGCTGGCGGGGCACTATCACAACCTTCTGCGGATGTGGTCAGAGATCTAGCCCGCCCGGCCCCAGCGGCGGCAGCTCGCGGATGCTCAAGCCCTTCAATGGCGCCGTCAGCTCATCCACCGACAGCAAACCCATGCAGGGCATCGCGCCCGCCGGCAGCTTCGCACCCGCAGCAATCTTGCTAGCCAGTGCGATCGGCGCCGCGCAAGGAATGTTCGGTCCGTGATTCTCGCGTGCGACGATATTCCAGGTCAGCGCGTGCGGCGCGCCATTCACGTGATGCGGCCCCTCCATCCTCACGAACATGGCACCGCGATCGCTGAACACGGGCTGCATCCAGCGGGCGAGCGTGTGCAGCGGGCGCGCCAAGGGGACAGCGCTTTTCAACTGGCCGCTTTTCACGGACATCGCGAGACGTTCGATGAGTCTGTGAGCCGCGTTGCTCGCGAACCCCGCATGAAAGCTGACCGTCTTCACGCCCGGATAACGCTGCGGCAGCAGATCGAGGTCGGGGACATCGCAGCGGCTGATGCGCCGCAGGCCGACGGACTTGGGGAAATCGTGCTCGCGCGTATCGAGCCAGCCGTACACCCAGGTCCAGGCGCCATTCTCCAGAGTGCGGAACTGCTTGCCGCAATAGCCCAGGACAGCGCGAATCGTCGCGACACCCGGAACGACCGCTCCTGAGGTGATTCCGATGCGAATCGCATCGAGCCGCGAAAACTCGCCGCGATATTTGTCGACGACGGCGGAGGTGAGGGCGGGCAGCGAACTCACGCCACTGACGACAGTGACGCCGGCGGCTCGCGCGTCCGCGTCGAGCTTCGTGATGCCGGTGACGAACGCGCGCCCGTCTGCCAGATCGAGATAGTGGCAACCCGCCTTGATCGCCGCGCGGGCCACATCGTACCCCTGATTCTGGAACGGGCCGGCGGTGTGGATCACCGTGGTGACGCCCAGCTTGCGGAGCAGGACCGTGAGTTGCGGATGGGTGGCATCGACTTCCCGCGCGTGGTTGGCGCTGAGGCCGACCTGATAGGCGGCTGCGGTGGCTTTCGCGAGGTCGCGGCCCGCGAGAATGAGCTGGATCCGCGGGTTCTTGGCGAGTGCCGCGCAGATGCGGCTGCCGAAGAACCCATAGGCGCCGAGGATCAAGATCTTTTGCACGCCGTAGACTACCGCGAAGGATTTCCCGACGCGCGGCCCACTAACCCTCTGATGACCGAAATCGACCAGGAACTGGTCGGACGCCTGCTGCGCGGGGAGCGCCCGGCGTTCGATGACTTCTTCAACGAGTACTACCCGAAGCTGTTTCGCTTCGTGAAGCGGCGCATGCCGCACGACGCGGCTGCCTGTGAGGACGTGGCGCAAGCGACGCTGTGCCGCGCGCTCGAGAGCCTGCACGGCTATCGCGGCGAGGCGGCGCTCATGACCTGGCTGTGCACGATCTGCCGGCGCGAGCTGTCGACGCGCTGGCGCGAAAGCCAGAGTTGGGCGGCGGCTCCGGCGCTGGCTGAAGATGATCCGGAGATTCGCGCGGAGCTCGAATCGCTGCTGGCGAGCGAGCAGGGCGATCCGCTGCTCGCCACCAGCCGTGAACAGGTGCGCCAGTCGATCCTGACGGCGCTCGACTATCTACCAGCGCCCTATGCCGAAATCCTCGAGTGGCACGGCGAGGGTTTCTCGATGTGCTGATGGAGCGTGTCCTCGAGGACGATGAGCAGCTCACGCCTCGCTACACCGATGTCTTCGCCGCGACGGACTTCGAGTGCTGCGTGGAAGACTATCGTCTGGAGCAGGATTCCAGCGGCCGCTATTTTCTCGGCACCGATATCGCCTATTGGCTGGCGATGCTGCCGTCTTTCGGTTTTCACTGGGAGTTTTGAATCCGCACGCCTTAGAACCCCGCTAACCTGCGCCGAACGTTAGGTGAGGAAAGGAAGGTGTCATGCGAAACATCACCAGTCTCTTCGCCGCCATCGGGGCCGCCATCGTTCTGACCCCGCTCGCGCTCGCCACCACCTGGGGCGAATCGAAAGTACGCGATCCGGTCTCCGGGAAAAACATCACGGTCCAGGAACCCATGAGCTCGGGCAGCTACATCTATGACTGGCCCGGCAAGGAGGACCAGGTCTTCTGGCCGATGACCGATGACAGCTGGCTGTGGTTCAACACCAAAAACGGCTACGGCGCCTTCGGTGACGATTTCAAGGAGCTCGAAGGCGAAGCGCTGGAGCGCGTGAAAACCTGGCTCGCTGCTCACTATGACAAGGCCAAACCCCCGCTCACCCGGATCGAGAAACTCGAGTGGCTGGAGCAGATTTACGGTCAGCGCGGCATGGACGAGGATTTCTGGTGTTTCTTCAATCGCCTCATGGCGTTCGAGCACTCGCAGGACGATCCCGCGAAGAGCCTCGAGTACGTGAAAAAGGCGCTGCCGATGCTGGAGCGCCAGCTCGCGAATCCCAAATCCGATGACGGACGGATCCCCACGCTCTACCTGCTGGGAGAGTACAACCGAAGGCTCGGAAACCTCGATGTCTCGCGAAGTTACTTCGACCAGGCGAAGTCAGCGACCTACCAGAACCGCCAAGGGGAGACCCTCGTGGGCATGCCGTACTTCGTGGAACTCATCGAAGAGCGTGAGAAGCGCGATGCACCCGCGACACCGGCGCCGTAGACCGCAGTTCGATGGTCAATTGCCGCGCCGGATGCTGGAGCGCGCCCAGCACTTCGAATCCAGACTCGGCGCGCGCCAGCACCACGATGACGTGATTGCGAACTTCATGCGTAACTGCGTCGCTGGTGAAAACCAGGTGCCGCACCGAACCACCCGCGGGCGGTGTCATCACCACATCGGCCTGTAGATAGTTGTGATCCAGGTAGGTGGTCCTGCGCACGGTGCGGACTTCAACTCTCCATGTCTCGCCGCCCGGAGTCGTGGCCGCGACATGGCGAAGGAGATAGGCCTCGAAATGCAGAGGTGTGGGCTCGGCGGCGGTGGCGAATGCCAGCTCCGATTCCGGCACGAGCATCTCGGCGCGTATGGAGTGCTCGAGGAAATCGAGCTTGACGATCGACTGCGGAGCGCTGTGCGCGAAAATTCCGCGGCTGACCGTGAACAGCAACGCCAGCGTTGTCACCCGCGAAATCATCAGTGGCCGATCTCACCGCCGTAGTCGGACTGCTTGTCGCGCCACAACGCGTGATAGTGCAATGCAGTGCGGTCTGCGACGGCGGGTTGCACGACCATCTCCATCCAGATGCGCGGTCCGTCGATGCGTACATACGAGCCTTTCGTGCTCAGGTCCGGCGAGCCCGAGTAACCAATGTAGGTTTCGGCAAGCGCCTCCGGCGATTCGTAGGCCGCGACCAGCGGACGCGTGATGGCCGCACCGGGTAGTGAGGCGTAACTCTCGAGTGCGGCGCGCACCAACGCCTGATCCGCGGGCGGCAGCGCCCCGAATGGAATGCCGCGATCCACCTTGCCGGTGGGATACGTCAGCGGAAATCCCGTGTCCATGCCGCCCGTCGGCACCTGTCCAGGCACGGAAACGACGATGAC
>DASTTJ010000047.1:0-12272 GCA_035760205.1 Steroidobacteraceae bacterium
TAACTTCAGCCGCCATGTATTCCGGGAGAAGTCTCATGCGATCCGCCAGTTTGTTGTTATTGCTCGCCCTGATGCCCGTCGCCGCCTCCGCCTGGGGAGATGGGTGCAAGTTCCGGGCGGATCGCGCCGCGGGTGTCGATGCCAAGGGCGTCGAAAAGGTGGTCATCCGGTCAGGCGCCGGCGATATGAAGGTGGTCGGGATTGGCAACGCGGTACGTATCGAAGCGCGCGGACCTGCCTGTGCCGCCAAGCAGGAACTGCTGGACGCCACGCAGATTCACGTGCGGCGAGAAGGCAACGTCGTGTACGTCGAAACAGCCTTGCCGCAGAACGAAGGCGGCTGGTCGTGGGGCAACAACGAATACGCGTACATCGACATCGGCATCGCGTTGCCGTCGACTATTCCGGTGGAAGCGCTGGACTCGAGCGGCGACGCCGCCTTCGAGGGACTCCACGCCCTCACGCTGCAGGACAGTTCCGGGGACCTGAATCTCGAACGCATTGCCGGCCTGGTGGATGTCAGTGACAGTTCCGGCGACATCGACATCGAGCAGGTAGGCAGTGTCCGCCTGCGCGACAGCTCCGGCGACATTGACGTCGATGACGTGAAGGGCGACGTCGATATCGTCCTCGACAGCTCGGGTGACATCGAAGTGGCCAATGTCGATGGCAGCGTGAAGGTGCAGCAGGATAGTTCCGGCAGCATCCGCATTGAAGACGTAAAAGGCAGCGTCTCGGTCGATTCCGACAGCTCCGGCGATATCTATGCCGGAAGGGTCGACGGCAATTTCACGGTGAGCGAAGACAGCTCCGGCACCATCGAGCATGGGTCGATCGGCGGCAAAGTCAGCGTGCCGAACAACAAGCGCGACGACGGCAACAGGGATGTGGAGTAGACCCCGGACGTCATGCCGCGGCGGCTGAAGGCAATAACGCGAGCCGCTCCGCCTGACGGCGCAGCATCGGACCGAAATTGTGGCGATCGAAGAAGGCCGTGAGCGCCGCAACGTCGGGTGCGCGGCGAACGAGATCGGTGCGCGTGGTTTGCAACGGCATATTGCAGGCGATTTCCGTGAGCCGCCGCGCGAAGAACGCAGCTTCACGATGTTCGGTCAGCTTCGCGGCAAGTTTGCCGGCACCGCGCACCGGGATGTCAGCGATGCGATCGAGATTGTCGTAGATCTCTTCGAGCGACACGAATTCCTTCATGAGCGCCGCGGCGGTTTTCGCGCCGACGCCTGGCACGCCCTTGATGTTGTCCACACTGTCGCCCATCAGCGCGAGGAAGTCGGCGAATCGTTCCGGCTGCACACCGAATCGATCCTCGATCTCGTCGTAGCGATAGCGGACGTTGTCGGAGTAGTCCCAATACACGTCGCCGGCGCGAATCAATTGTGCGTAGTCCTTGTCGCGCGTCACCAGCGTGGCGCGCAAGCCTTCCTGCCGGCAACGGGTCATTAATGTGCCGACGATGTCATCGGCTTCGTACTGCGCATGGCTGAAGGCCGGAATGCCCGCATACCGGCAGAATTCGCGGCATCGTCCGAACTGCAGCTTGAGGTCGGCAGGGGCCGGGTCCCGGTTTGCCTTGTAGGCCGGATAGATCTGGTTGCGAAAAGACGTTGTCAGGCTTTCATCAAACGCGACCGCGATGTAACGCGGCTGAGCACGTTCGATGAGATCCCCGAGGAAGCGCGCGAAGCCGAAAGTGGCATGCGCCGGGTGGCCGTCGCCGTCCACCATGTCGGGCGGCATGGAGTAGTAGGCACGGAATACGTAGACCGACGCGTCGATGAGGTAAATCACGCGCGGATGGTAAGAGGGGTCAGCCCCCATTTCCTAGCGTTGTTGATGGATTGGGGGGTCTGACCCCGTTTTCAGGCGACCTGGCCGATGCCTCCGCCGACGGTCACGACACTCTCCACGGGCAATGGCTGGCGCCGCTCCGCGCGCATCAGCGCCGCGTCGAGCATGGTGGCGAACAGTTCCGCGGTGTCGTGCAGGCTCTGTGTTGCCAGGCCCAGGTCTCGCGGCCGGCGCACGATCTGCCGACAGCAGCTCGCCACCGTGAGATCGCGAGCCGGATTGACCACGGCGCCCTCCGCCAGCGCGCGCAGTGACTTCTCCGGGACGCCGCCGCGCCGGCACGATTCGCTCCACAAGGGATAAAGCAGCCGGGGCATGCGCTCGAAGAACCAGAGGTAACCCACCAGGCCAACCGTCGCGCGTTCAACCAGTTGGTAATGGGCATAGGCAGCAAGTGCAATGGTCTGCGGCAACGGCGTCAACGACACACTCTCCATCGAGTTGAGTCCGAGGGCACGCAGATCGTCGAGAAAGGAGCGTCCTTGCTCAAATGCCAGCGCTGGTACGGCTAGCAGGTCCTGCCAGGAAGTCCAATCGTCGGGCGGCACGACATCAGCCGCGACTTCACGCAACCGCGAATGGACGTTGATCACATGATTGAGCTCGAGAAGCAGCTGGCGGTGGGTGCCCGCACCGATCCCGGTGGCACGAAACCGCTCGAGGATTTTTGCGAGCTGCGACGTGCGCGTCAGCATGTCGAACTCGAGGGAAAAAACGTCGGCGCTGTTCATCCTGAGCCTGTAAATCCCGGGCGTTTTGGTCCGGTCACTATGTAGTGTCACGACTTCAGGGTTTCTCTCACCTCGGGCTGTCATAACGACAAAGTATTTTCAATCAAGGACTTACTACAAACCCTGCCTACTTTTTCTATTCTCGATTGCGGCCCGGCGCAGGTGCCTGTAAACATTGGCGTCGAAGTTAAGGGGACTCGCCAGAATGTACGCACGCACCGGCGTCGCGGTGACAGGTTTTTTTTTACGTACGCGGCTATTTTTGGGCCTCTGCGCCCTGTGGATTCTTTGCCTTGCCGGGTGTGCTCCGGGCTTCGAAGCCGATCCCCTTGTCGAGTACTCCACTGAGCTGCGCGTTGACGGCGCCAAGCCGATGTCGATCAACCGCCAGCTGCGCGCTGGTACGTACCTGATCGAGATCCGTGAGCGGGACATCGACCTCCGCATCCAGATCGAAACCGGCTATCAGCGCACCAACCTGGCCGACGCGTACCTGCGCCACGGCCTGCATCGCGCGTTAGTGAGCCTGGCGGAACCGGCCTCGGTGCGGGTCACGCTGGCCAGCGTCGATCAGCGGACCTGGCGCGGCGCCGCGGCAGTACGCATCCTTCGCTGGCCGCAACCCGATCCGGGCGAACCTCCCGACCAGCGCCTGCTCGGCTACGTGGCATTGGGCAAGGCCAACGCGCTGATCGCGCGCGGCGATCGGGATTCCTGGCGTGCGGCACTCGTTCCCATGCGTCGGGCCGCGGCGCATTTCTCGGCCGCGAAGGACATACAAGCGCTGGCGGAGACCGAGTACCAGCGCAGCGCCGTCGAGTTCAACCTGCTGTCCCGGTTCGAGGACGGTCGCAGGAGCGCAGAGTCGGCGCAGCTGCATTTTGCGGCGGCGGGAGACGCGACGGGCGAAGCTCGTGCCGCGGTCTTGCACGCGCTCAACGAATTCAGCATCGCTTCGGAAATGGGTCCCGACGTTCCACGCTCGGAGCAGCGCGGGATGCTCGATGCCGCCGTCCTTCGCGTGCAGCGCGCGCAGGCGTATTTCGAAGCGCAGGATTTGCACACCGACGCGATGGCTGCGCTGTACGCAAGCTGCATCCGAGAGCAGGTGCTCGGCGAATACGAGCGAGCCGCTCCGGTGTACCGCGCGATTCGCGCGCGCGCCCAGGCTCGTGGCGACAAACTCTTCGAGGTGCGCGCGGGGCAGGATCTCGCATCCATCGCCGGGCGCCAGGGAAACATCGCGCGATCCGTGGCGATGCTCGACGAATTGCTGCCGCTGATCGACCGCGATCGCAATCCGGAGCTGTACGCGACGCTCATCAGCAATCTCGGCGCCGGTCTCGTCGCGATCGGCGAATTCGACCGCGCCCTGATGCTGCACACTGAAGCGCTCGAGCTCTTCTCCGCGCGTGGCGAGGAGAACCAGACGGCGCGTGAACTTGCGGCGCTGGCATTCATCCATTTCCGCAGCGGGAATGTGCAGCGTGCGCTGCTCGCCATCGAGAGTGCGTTGCCGCTGTATGAACGCGCCAATGGCCAGGACGACTACATTTCAGCGCTGCGTCTGGCCGGTAACGCGGCGGCCGCGCTCGGTCAGCACGACACCGCGCTCGACTACCTGCACCGCGCCGAACATCACGACAAGAATGGAATCACCATCGGGCGGACCCGCGTGCTCATCGCCGGTGAGCTGCGCGCGCTCGGCGACCTGCGTGGCGCGGAACGGCTGTTGTCGCAGGTGCTGCTGACAAGCGCCGAACCGACGCGGGCCGATGCGCTCGCGGAACGCGCGCGCCTGCGCAGGCTGCAGCGCCGCGATACGGAAGCTCTTGCAGATCTGCGCGAGGCAGACGCGACCTACGCGCGCCTGAAGCTCGATTTCAACCGCATCGATACGAGCTCAGCGCTCGCGATGGCACTGCTCTCAGCCGGCGACGTGCAGTCCGCGCGCCGTGCAGCGGATGCTGCAGTCGCGATCGAAGCCCGTATCCGCGTGAGCTCCGCGAATCCCGAATTGCGCGCGCAATTCCTCTCGGCCAGCTACGCGCCATACGAAGCGCTCATCGAGACGGAACTCGCCAGCGCGCCACCGCGGGACCCGGCGGCCATTTGGAAGTCTTTCCGCGTCGCCGAAACGATCCGTGCACGCTCGCTGGCCGACCGGCTCGCACACTCGCAAAACGTCGGGCACGAACCGCGCGACGAAGAAGCGGACCAGCTGCGTGGCCGGCTGACGGCGCTGCAGGTGGAACTCGAGCACAGAATGCTCAAGGAAAAAGCCGACGACGCCGACATCCACGAGACGCGGCGCCAGATCGATGAGGTCAGCGCGCGCCTCGAGACTCGCATCCTGCGTCAGCGCGGCGCGCCGCCTGCCAGTCGGCTGGCAATCGCCGAGTCGCTCGAAGCCGTGCAAGCCATGCTGCCGGCGGACACCGCGGTACTTGCGTATTTCGTCGGCGATCAGCGTTCGCATGGCTGGCTGCTATCGCGGTCGGAGCTGCGGCACAGCGTGTTGCCCGGCCGCCGCAAACTCGCCGAACTCGTCACTGCGTTTGCGCGGCGCCAGCGCGATGGCGTACGAACCACTGACATTCCGGCGGTCGCACCGTTGTTAGGCAACCTGTTGCGCGGCGTGAATGCACGGCGACTGCTGATTCTGCCGGACGGCCCGTTGAATGGCCTGCCGTTCGCCGCCCTGCCCATGCCGCACGGACAACCGCGGGAGTTGCTCATCGATCGATTCGTCGTCAGCGCCGCGCCATCGCTGGCTTTGGCCATGCATCCGGTCGTGCGGGTTCGGGGGGCGCAGACGCGGATCGCCGTGATCTCCGACCCGGTCTACACACCCGACGATCGCCGCCTGTCGCTGGCCGCGAGCGACGCCGTGAACTACCGCGGCAGCGAGGGCGCATTTGAGCGACTCGCGCGTCTACCCTACTCCGCGATCGAAGCACGAGCCGTGGTGCGGGCATTCGAGGGCGCCGATGTCATCGAGCTCGCGGGTTTCAACGCTACGGCGCGACATGTGATCGAACTGTCATCGGCCGGCCTCAACGTGCTGCATTTCGCCACACACGCCGTCGCACGCCGGGATGCTCCGGAGCAGTCCGCGCTGTTCCTCAGTGAATATGCCGCGGACGGGTCGCCAATCGCGAGAGACCGGTTGACGCTGGATGACATCGGGCGCAGCGGATTGCGCGCAGACGTCGTCGTGTTGAGCGGATGCGCCACCGGCGATGGACGAGAGCTGCGTGGGGAAGGCGTGCTCGGCCTCACCTACGGTTTCCTGGCGAACGGTTCGCACACCGTGGTCGCCTCGTTGTGGCCGGTAGAAGACGCCCTGACCGCGCGTTTCATGGAAGAGTTCTACGCCGCCTATCGCTCGACGGGAAGCGCGCCACAAGCGCTGCGCATCGCACAATTGCGCGCCCGCGGCACGGTGGGCCCGGCCGTGTGGGCGAGTTTCGTGGTGCGCGCCAACGAACTTCCGTAACGACGCGGCGAAGCGATCTAACTACCAGTCGGCTGGAATCCTGAGCACGCCCCGCGGAATTCGCCGGGTTCCGTGCAAATCGCGCGGCCATTTGTATTAAGTGTCACGACCTTGCGATTTCTCTCACCTGCGCAAGCATTCGATGAAAATATTCCTGAAATGCGCTTACTACAAACCCTGCCTACATTTTCGATTTGCGAATGCGGCACAATGCATGTGCCTGTAAACATTAGCCCCCTCCGCGTGGGATTCGCTTCAAATGTCCGTACGCGATCACCTCGCTGCCTGTCACCGCATGATCTCGCGGACGCACGCGCTTCGCGCTGTGTGCGTCGCGGCGCTCGTGTCCGTGTACGCGTGCACGAACAGTTCCAAATCCGAACTTCTCCCCGACTACTCGACCGTGCTCGCACTGAAAGACGGCGCGCCGGCCGAAGTGACTCGCAATATCCCGGCCGGCACCTATCTGATCGAGGTGCTCGAAGACGAGATTGACGTGCGCGTACTGGTTTCCGTCGCGGAACCGGCCGCGGAACTGGAAGACCGCGTGCCGCGTCACGGCACGATCTACAAGGTTGTTAGCCTCGCGGAACCGGCGGACTTGCGGATCCAGGTGCGAAGTGCCGACCACGCCACGAAGCAAGGCAGGGTCAGTCTGCGCATTGCGCATTGGGTAAGGCCAGCGGACGAGAAGCCTGGTGACCTCGAGTTGGGCTACCTGGCATTCGGGGCCGCGGGAGAACAGACCGCGCTCGGCACGCCCGAAGCGTGGACGCGCGCGGCCGATAAATTGAGCGAAGCCGTCACGCATTTCGAGGCAGCCGACGACGACCCCGCGCGGGCGCGGGCCGCATACGCCCTCGCCAATATCCAATACGGAGTCCGCAATGAATGGGCAGGCGCGATACGCGCCACCGAGATTGCCGCGGACGCCTACGAATCCGAAGACGACGAAGTGGGCGTACAAAACGCCGCGACGCTTCGGGCGGCCGCCGAGATCGAGATCGCATCCTACATGAACGCGGGGACGCAACGTGCCGAGCAAAGCGCTCTTTATGCGGCCGCCGACCGCAGGCTGACTCAGGCTGGTGAGTTCTTCGTGAAGCGTGATCTGTTGGTGCGCGCGCACTACGCCGTCAACATGCGCGCCGTGCGCGCCGTCCACATCGGCGAGTACGCGGCGGCCGAATTGTTGCTGGCGCGGGCCGTGGACTTTGCGCAGACGAATCGGGACACCGGCGAGATGGCGAAGTCTCTCGGCAACCTTGCGGCCGTCCACAATCGCCTGGGTTTCATGGCCAAGGCGGCATCGGAATACGAAGCGCTCCTGCCTTTGGTGGACGAGAAGACGCAGCCTTACGATCATGCGGCGCTGCTGGGAAATCTCGGCTTCACGCTGATCGCACTCGGCGATTTCGATCGCGCCCTCGAGTTGCACCTGAAGGCCCTGGCCATCTATACAAAGATAGGCGACGAAGACGAACGCGCCACGGAGCTGGCGGCGCTCGGCGGTTTGTATTTCCGAATGGGCGACGCGGTACGCTCTCTCGACACTCTGCGCGCCGCCATCCTGGCGCAGGAGCAGGTTTCGGACTCTCGCGGTCTCGCCAGCACATTGCGCGTTGCCGGGAACGTCTCTTCGGTGCTGGGGCAGCATGCTGAGGCGCTGGACTATCTGCGCAAGTCCGCGCAGATCGATGCCAACCCGCACAGCGTTGCGCGCACCAGCGTGTTGATCGCTGCTCAACTGCGCGCAGCCGGTGATGTCGTGGCTGCGGAAGCGGAGTTGCACAAACCCCTGCAGTCGAGCAATGCACTGGTGCGTGCCAATGCGCTCGAAGAGCGCGCACGCCTGCGTCTCGATCGGAAAAACACCAGCGGTGCGATCGAGGACCTGCGCGCAGCCGATGATCAGTACGCCGAACTCGGGCTCGAGTTCAACCGCATCGATACCAGTACCGCGCTCTCGCAGGCGCTGCTGGCAACGCGGGACATCGCGGGCGCTTCGGCAGCAGCCGACCAGGCGCTCGCCATCGTCGGACGCATCCGCGTGAAATCCGGCAATCCGGAATGGCGCGCACGATTCCTTTCGTCTCGCTACTCCCCGTTCGAGGCGCGCATCGCGGTGGATCTTGCCGACGCCGCCGGCGGGAATGCCGCCGCGGCCTGGCGAGGTTTTCGCACGGCTGAAGACGTACGCGCCCGCTCGCTTGCTGACGAAATGGCCTTGCATGCAACCCGCGCTGCGCGCACGCAGGATTCGGAGGACGCCGTGCTCCGCGCGCGATTGACGTCCCAGCAGTTGCGCCTCGAGGCGCGCATCCAGCGGCAAGACGCCGATGCCGCGGGCACACTCGCCCTGCAGCGCGCCATCCAGGAAACACGGGCCCAGATAGATTCACAGCGCTTGCGCAGCGGTGGTGTGACCGCGAATCAGTCCACGTTGCCGGAGTCGCTGCGCGAGGTTCAGCAGGCCCTTCCGGGTGATACAGCGGTGCTGGCGTACTTCGTGGGAGATCTCACCAGCCACGCATGGTTGCTCACGAAGCAGGATCTCCGGCACACCGAATTGCCCGGTAGAAACCTTCTCGAGCCCGCTATTTCCGCCGCTATCGGCGCCCCGCATCGACGCTCAGAGGCGGCAAGCGCTACCCGCAAACTCGGCGCACTGCTGTTTGGGAAACTGCTCGACGGATTGACAGAAAAGCGGTTGCTTCTCATCGCCGATGGTCCGCTGAATGGCGTGCCTTTTGCGGCCTTACCGCTGACTGGCATCGACGAGGAGTTGCTGCTCGATCGATTTGTCCTCGGTTATGCGCCTTCGCTGGCGCTCGCCATGACCGGCCCGCGTGCTTCGCGGGCGTCGACGGCGCGCGTCGCCGTCGTTTCCGACCCGGTGTACGCGCCCGACGACCGGAGACTTCGCCTCGCCGCCGGCGGCACGCGAGGAAATCTCCGTGGCCCCCCGGCCGCCTCCACTAACAACCTGACGCGGCTGCCCTATTCGGCGCTCGAAGCCAGCGCCGTCGCCAAGGCGTTCGGCGCGAATGAAACGATCCAGCTTGCGGGCTTCGACGCGAACGCCGATCGCGTACTGCAGCTGCCTTCCAGCGAGCTCGCAGTCCTCCATTTCGCAACGCATGCCGTCTCCCGCAAGGATGCGCCGGAACAATCCGCGCTGTATCTGAGTGAGTACGCACCGGACGGAACCCTGCTCCCGACCAGCCGGCTGTCCGCCGGCGATATCTCGCGCAGCGGCTTGCGAGCAGATGTCGTGGTCCTGTCGGGCTGCGCCACGGGGGACGGCAGCGAACTGCGCGGCGAGGGTGTGCTCGGCCTCACGTATGGCTTTCTCGCCAATGGCTCACGCTCGGTGGTCGCCGCGTTGTGGCCGATCGAAGACGCATCGACAGCACGATTCATGAACGAGTTCTATCGAGCCTACCGGGTGTCCGGGCGCGCCGCGGAAGCGCTGCGCGTCGCCCAGCTTCGAACCCGCGCGGATGCTGCTTCCGTGGTGTGGGCGAGTTTTGTAGTCCGGGCCAACGGATTTCCGTGACGCGCCGGGACATTCCCTAAGTCAAACGCCTTAATCAAGAGGAGTCGCTCATGTTCGCAAATCTATCTATCGGTGGCCGAAAGCTCGGAATCCTGGCGCTCGCGGCGGCAGTGCTCGCAGGCGCGTCGGTCGCCGCGGCCGAAGACGCCGTGCCGGACGGTGCGCTCGAAGGCTGGCTGGGCCGGGAATACACGGTGAATTCGTCCACCATCGATGATCACATGCCCACGGGGGGCAAACTGACGTTCATCTTCGACGCCTCGGAGAATATCGTTCGAATTTGCACGAGGACGGTGACGAACCAACGCGGCTCTTGGCGCATGGACTTCGCTTCACCCTGCGCGGTGACCATGAATTTCACGCGTGGCACTCGCTACTGCACGCTCGACGACGTCAAGGCGGGTAACGCCGAAGTGTTGTCCTCGTGCCACCGTCTGCGCTCACGCGACGTAGCGATGCGCCCCTCGAGGACACGGGGCGAGGTCGAACTGAACGACATGATCGCGTTTCTCGTCCAGGGCGAACAGGGAAAACACGTGATGTCGATCCTGGTCGATTCGCCCGCTCGAGTGATCAGCAACGGCAACGTCATAATCAAAGACTGAGATTGCATTCGCGAGCGCGACGGATCACCACTGGACTGCTGTGTTTGGCGGCAGCGTCATCCATTGGTGCGTCAGTCGCGCTCGCAGGTGCGCCTAACTTGTGCGAGCGCGGCCGGTGGTCGGACACCGGTGCGCGCGCACCGCAGGAGCTCACGACTTATCTCGGATCCATCGGCAACGCACGCTTCGACCTCCGTGCCGCCTGTGCCCGCTGGGCCGGCACATTCTCCAAGCGCCATCGGTCCGCGGCCAGCAACTCGCCGCACAGGAACCAGGTTCCGCTGCGATTGATCATGTTTGCGCCCGAAGGCGTCAGTCAGCGCGAACTCGTCACTTGGCTGCGGAGCACGGGATACGTACGCAAAATCGAGCGGACGCGAAATTTCGCGGTCGTGACATTCTCGAAGTTCATGCCGGTTCCGCGCATGATCGAAATGCTGAACTCGCCGCAGCTCGGCTACGCTGAACCCGACTGCGATGGACCGGACTACCTGACCACGTCCGTAGAGCTGCCGCCAGAGATGGCGATCGCTTCCCGATGCTGGCAGCGCGCCGCGCGCGCCACCTTCCCGAACGATCCGTGCATGGATGAACTCTGGGGCCACGCCAAAATCGGTTGGGATTCGAGCGTCGCAGCACGCTCTCTGCCGAAGCTCGTGGCGGTACTCGATTCGGGCATCGATGCATCTCATGAAGACCTGACCCGCAATGTGATGCTGCGCATCGGTGATCGCGAGCTGCCGCACTCGCAGGGTCGGAAACTCAACGCTCGCTGCGCAACGAGTGGCCGTTGCTTTCCCCACGGCACCGAGATGGCAGGGACGATTGGCGGACGCATGGATAACGGCATCGGCGTAGCCGGCGTCGCCCCGAACAGCAGGCTGCTGCCGATTGTCATCAGCCGCGTCGAGCACGGGCTCCTTGGACGGCTATCGACGATATCCGAGGGTATCGACGCGGCCGTTCAGGACGACGCCGATGTGATCAACATCAGTGCGAAGTGGCCGGTCGACAGTCGCGCGATCTCGGAGGCGATCCTCGCCGCCGTCGGGGGCGCAGCGGAAACCCGGCGCCTGGTCGTGACCGGATATGCCACCAGCCTCGACAGCGACGACAGCGTGCGCGAGTACTTCCCGTCGCGATACAGATGCCTGCCCGGCGTGGTCGCCGCGGTCCCGACGGATATGCGCGGGCATGAATTGTTCAATCCTAGGGGACACCCGGATGCGAATGACGGCCGGATTCAGGCACCCGGCGTGGACATCGTGGTGACAACGACAGAGAATTCCGAACGTGGTTACGCCCTGTCCGGGGCCGCAGGCGCATCAAGCGCGGCGGCCTACGTTTCCGGTGTCGTAGCGCTCGTCTGGGGCAGCCCGCCGCTGAATACATGCGACGCCCAGCAGATAAAACGTCTGCTGTTCTGCAGGAGCAAGAGCAGCGACTCCACGCGGTATCCATGGATCCATGTCGATTTCCTTCGTGAACTCGCGACCCTCGGACCCGGTGCCACTTGTGGCACCGCCATGGCTGCGCTCGGCTGCAACTAACTACCTTGATGGCGCGGGTTGGGCGTGAGCGCGATCCCGGTAGATGAGATCGAGCGCATCGTCGCCGCGGCGCTGACCGGCGACCGGATCGCTGAGACACGGATGCTGGTGGCCCTCCGGCCGGGCGTGCTCGCGGTGCTGCGTTTTGGCGCGTTTCATCGCTGGATCGACGCGGAGGACCTGACACAGGAAACGCTGCACATCGTCGTCGAACGCGTGCGGGCGAAGACCATCGACGATCCGCGCAAGGTGTTCGCATTCGCCGCGGCCACGGCGCGCAACCTTGCGCTCAATGCGGCGCGCAAGATGCTCCGCCAGCAGACGGTGGTGGATTCGGAACTGGTCGACGAGCTCGCGCAGAACCTCGAGATGGAGCAGAGCGAGCTGTCCGATTCGGACGATCGGCATCTCGCCCAGGCGGTCGCCGAACTCATGGATGAATTGCCGACCGAGCGCGACCGG
>DASTTJ010000048.1:0-6982 GCA_035760205.1 Steroidobacteraceae bacterium
CAAGTCCAGAATTCTGGTTTGCCGCCCGGCTGCATAGTGGCGCCCCAGTAGCTAGATTCGCGGGTCGCACGTTTGCTGTTCACCAGCGGCGAATTTCTCTTCGTTTTTCTCCCGATCACGCTGCTGGTGTTCTTCGCGGCTGCACGTTTCGCGGGCAAGGCGGCCGCAGCCACCTGGCTGGCCGTGGCATCGCTGGTGTTCTACGGATACTGGCGCATCGAGCACACGCTGCTCCTCGTGTTGTCCATCGCGATCAACTACGGCTTTGGCGAGTGGATGTTGCGAGTGCGGCATGGTGGAAAGCCGTCGGCGCGCGTCCTGCTGATTGCCGCAATCGCCCTCAATCTCGGTGCGCTGGCTTACTTCAAATACGCGGATTTCTTCCTTCGGACGGTCGCTGACCTGTCGGGCGCGCAGATCCCGCTGCTCGGCATGGTTCTGCCTCTCGGAATTTCGTTCTTCACGTTTACGCAGATCGCCTACCTGGTGGACGTGCATGCCGGCAAGGTCGTGGAACGGAATCCAATCCACTACGCGCTGTTCGTCACCTACTTCCCGCACCTGATCGCCGGTCCCGTCCTGCATCACGCGGAGATGATGCCGCAGTTCCGCCACGCGGAAATTTATCGCCCCGCCTTGCGCAACGTCGTCATCGGGCTCGCCTTCCTGCTCATGGGGCTGGTGAAGAAAGTGTTGATCGCCGACAGCGTCGCGCCGGTCGCGAACATGGTGTTCAACAGCGGCGCGGACGTGCCGCTCGCCGCGTCCGCGGCCTGGCTGGGTGTGATTGCCTACACGCTGCAGATCTATTTCGATTTCTCGGGATACTCGGACATGGCGGTCGGCCTGAGCCTGCTGATCGGTGTACGGCTGCCGTATAACTTCAACTCGCCCTATCAGGCCTGGAACATCAGCGAGTTCTGGCGCCGCTGGCACATGACGTTGTCGCGTTTCCTGCGCGACTACCTGTACGTGCCGCTCGGCGGAAATCGGCATGGTCGCTCGCGCCGTTACGTGAACCTCATGTTGACGATGCTTCTGGGCGGACTGTGGCATGGCGCTTCCTGGACCTTCGTGATCTGGGGCGGCCTGCACGGTGCCTACCTGGTCGTCAATCACGGGTGGCAATGGCTGCGAGAGAAACTCGGTTGGCAGCGTGCCGCTTCGGGTGTCGCGGCGATTTTCGGGCGGGGCGCCAGCGTCGCGCTGACCTTGCTCTGCGTGATGGTCGGTTGGGTCTTTTTCCGCGCCGTGGATGTGGCCTCCGCCACCGGCATTCTCGCGAGCATGTTCGGCTTCCGTGAAGGCGGCCTGCCGATCACCACGCTGGCAGGATATTCGCAGAGCACCGTGTGGATTGCGTTGTTCTCCGTGCTGGCCCTGTTCGGCCGCAATTCGCAAGCGTTGATCGACGGGCAGCTGACCGCCTGGCTCGATCGAAAGGCGACGCGCGCGCGTCAGCCCGAATGGCTCGCCGGGATGGCGGGGGCGATGAGCGTGGGCGTCGTGTTGATGGCGGTAGCCGCGGCGTCGCGCTCGGTCACGGAATTCATCTACTTCAACTTCTAACTACCATGAGAATCACGGCTTTCTTCACGCGAACGCTGGCCTTTATGGCCGGTATCGGTGGCACGCTGCTGTTGCTCGAGGGCGTGCTGCGGCTGCTGCCGGTGCTGAGCGGGACCTATGCCGCGGATCCGCGGGCCGCGTGGCCCGTTCACACCATGATCCCGAACTCGCGGTTCACCTATTCCACGGGTTGGAACCTGCAGAATATCCGCCGCGGCCGGATCAACAACTATGGTTACGTGGCGCCGTTCGACTATGCTCCCGCGAAGGGCGCGGGCCGCGACACCATCGCCGTCTTTGGCGACAGCTACGTCGAAGCGCTGATGAACGACTACGGCGACACGCTCCATGGCGCGCTCAACGATTATCTGAAGACGCCGAGAACCGTCCTCAATTTTGGCGCTTCGGGTGCCGAGATGCCGGACTATCTAGGCACAGCCGCGCTGGTCCGCCGGGATTTCTCGCCGCAATGGGCGGTGTTCGTCATCACGTCGGGCGATTTCACGCGGGGATTTTCCGCCGGTCCTGGTTATTTCGAATGGGCGCCGGAGCGATCTCCGCCCGTGAAGCTGGTTCCGGAAATCAACCGCTCGGCTTCGAGCCAATGGCTGCGGACCGTGGCGCTCATCCGTTATCTACGTGGCAATCTTTCGCTGCGGCCCGGCGAACTCATCCGCCTGCGGCGCGGCGCTGAAGCGGCCGAGCCGTCAGCTCCCTGCCGCAGCGAGGTTCTGTCAAAACAGGATGAGACGCTGCTCGCGGCGTTCGCGCGTGAACTGCCGCTCGCGCTCGCGCTGCCGCCCGGGCGCGTGATCCTGGTTTTCGACGCCGACCGCAAGGCAATCCATGCCGGGAAAACCCGCCTCGAGGCGGGGAAATGCCTGGCGCGGGCGGCCCGGGCCAACGACCGGCTCCAGGAGCTTGCAGCGCAAGCAGGGATCCACGTGATCGACAGTTATCCGGTGTTTCAGCGGTACTTTGTCGAGCGCCTGGGCCCACTGGACCGGTCTCCCCTGGACGCACACTGGAATCCCGCTGCGCATCGGCTCATGGCGCAGGAAGTGGCACGCCTCATTGAGCAATGAATCGGGCGTGCATCTCGACTGTACTTTGCTAAACTTCGCCGCCTTCCGACGGCCTGGTTCGATTCAGAGCGTCGCAAGGAATCGCCAAAACAAGGCGAGGGGCGGGGGCCGACACCCTCAGCACCCATCAAAATTGGAGCGGTAGTTCAGTTGGTTAGAATACCGGCCTGTCACGCCGGGGGTCGCGGGTTCGAGTCCCGTCCGCTCCGCCAATTTTCTTTTATAAATCAAATAGTTACGTTTTCTAGTGGCAAGCCTAGTGGCAAATGAGCGTGCGTGACGGTGCTCAGGAATCGCCGCTTCGATGAGCCCGACGTTTTGATCACAACAGTTCACGCCTCGAATCAAGCACATAGTTCGTTCGACTTTTCTAACGTCCGATCGCGGCGTTGAATGGGGCGGGGCACGCGGGTCTGGTTCCCGCAGACGTCCGACTTCATTTGCTCTGCTTCGTTTCTACAGCTGATTGGAATTGGCGCAACTCGATGGCTGGATCAGTGGTCGGCAATTCGATGCAATCCAGCATGCAAGGTATCTCGTCGCCGATGGAGCATCGCTCACGCGAGGCGGTAAAGGTGCGGATGGTTTTGGTGGCGAGCCTGGGGCGGCGTGCCCTTAGGCTCGCGAGCCGATCATCGAGGTGATGGCGCTGGATTTGCTTCGGTCTCCCACCCGGCGAGCGCGACGCGCAGATCTGCCATCTTCGGCGGTTTGCTGAGGATGCGATCGACGTGCGGAACGCGGCCGCCCTCGGCCATCAGGCGATGAGCCCAGCCGGTTAGCAGGATGACGGGCGTCGAGGCTGAAGCGGCTTTCACCGCGGCGGCTACGCGCCGCCCGTCGAGGTGCGGCATACCGAGATCGGTGATCACCAGCGCGAATGTATTGCCGGCGCGTTGCGCCGCGTGAAATGCGTCGATGCCAGCTTGGCCTCCTTTGGCAGGCACGACGAAGTGTCCATCCGCTTCGAGCGTATCGCACAGCGACTTGAGCAGCAGCGGATCGTCGTCCACCAGGAGTATGCGCTTGGGTTTCACCGTCGGCGTCGTTGCGCGCGGGGCATCGCTCGCGACCTCCGGGGAGGAGAGCAGCGGGAAAGTGAGGCGCATGGTCGTGCCACTCTCTGGCACGCTATCCACCTCGAAATATCCGCTGTGCCGCTGGATCATCCCATAGACCATCGCCAAGCCGAGTCCGGTGCCGCGCTCTCCCTTGGTGGTGAAGAAAGGCTCGACGCAGCGCGTGCGCGTTTCCTCATCCATACCGACGCCGGTATCGGACACCTCAACTACGACGCGCATGGGCGCGCCAGCGTCTCCTGCGGTTGTCCGCGAGCGTATCGTCAGTGCGCCGCCAGCAGGCATGGCGTCGACGGCGTTTAGCACGAGGTTCGTCAGTGCGTCGCGAATCTCGTTCTCGGCGCCTACGAGAGTCGGCAGGTCTGTAGCCAGATCCACTTTCATCGTAATGACGATCCCGGCCTCCTGTGGCATGTCGCTCCATCGGGCGCGCGTGAGCTCGACCACGTGTCGCACGATTTCGTTGATGTCCACGCGTTCGAGCCGCCGCTCCTGATTGCGCTTCCGGTAGAACTCGCGCATGCGCGCAACCGTTTGTGCCACGTCTTCGATCGCGCGCTGAACGGTCGTGAGCTGCTCCCGCGTGTTGGCGCTCAGGTGCTTCTCACGTTCGAGAATCGACTCGGTGTAGAGGGCGGCGGGCGAAAGCGCGTTGTTGATGTCGTGGGCGATACCGCTCGCCATCTGCCCGAACGCACGCAGCCGCTCCTGCTGCATCATCGTCTGTTGCGTCTGACGAAGATCCTCGTAGGCGCGCTCGAGCTCACGTGTGCGTTCTGCCACGCGTTGTTCCAGTCCTTCGTTGAGCCGACGAACTTCCTCGTTCTTGCGCTCGAGTTCCACGACGAGCTCGGCCTTGGCTTCGGCCAGCCGTCGTGCGGCGCGCGCCTCGGCCGCCTCCAGCTCGCTGCGCAGGAGTTGCTCGCGAATGCGCCGGTTCTCGTCTTCGAACTGCTTGCGCCGGATCTGCGCCTGAATACGGGCCTGCAGCACGTCGAAATCGCTCGACTTTGAAATGTAGTCATCCGCGCCGGTGGCGAGACCCTCGATGAGCGTCTGGCGGTCCTCGACGGCCGTGAGCACGATGAGCGGAATGTCGCGAAGCGCTGGGGTTGCCTTGATGCGTTGGCAGCATTCCTTGCCGCCCATGCCGGGCATGAGCAAATCGAGCAGAATGCAATCGAAGTTCTGCGTGCCGAGAATTTCGATGGCTTCTTCCCCGGAGGGCGCGAGTGCCACTTCGTAATCTTCCGCGCGTAACAGCGAAGCAATCTCGTGCGAGTAGGTGATACTGTCATCCACGGCCAGGATGCGCTTCGGGCGCGCGGGTTTCGTCATGGCCCGAGGCTCGGCACGGGCGCTTCTCAGGATCGCGCCCAGGCGCGCGAGGATTACCTTGAAGTCCTCCTCCTTGCGCACGAAGGCGTCTGCGCCGGCGTTGAGCGCCTGCAATTCGGCATCGCGCTCTTCAGCTGCCGTGAGCAGCAAGCAAGGCAGGCTGCGAAGGGCCACGTCGAGGCGCAGGCGGTGGATGACCGTCGCGCCGTCCATGCCCGGCATCACGCCGTCGACGATGAGCGCGGCGGGTTGCTGCGCGGCGGCGAGACGCAGTCCTTCTTCGCCGCTGGCGGCGCAAACTACCGCATAGCCCGCGCCCTCCAGCTCCTCGCGCAGGTGCTCGCGGAATGTTGTGCTGTCGTCGATCACGAGTACTACCGGGTGTTCCCGGGCAGGACTCGAAGCGGCCTCGGCGCGCAACCGCAGCAGCTCGCGTGCGCGTGCCACGACAGTGTCGCGATCGTACGGCTTGGCGATGAAGTCCGCCACGCCGCTTCTCGCGTTGCCGATGCGATCACGCACGTCGGCCTCGCCGCAAAGCATCAGGATTGGCAGCGCGCGGGTAGCCGGATCGGCGCGGATGCGCTCCATGAGGTCGATGCCGTCGGTGTCCGCCGGCCGCATGTCGAGGATCATGAGATCGACCGCCCGTTCGCGCAGCGTCACGAGTGCCTCGCGAGCGCTCGCGCAGGCGATGGCGTGCAACCCCGCACCTTCGAGCGCTTCCTGCAGGTCCATGCGTGCCGTGAGGCTGCCGTCGACGATGAGAGCAGTGTTCATCGCGACGGCCTCGCGGCAGCTCGCTTGCCGCGGACCAGCAGCTGCCCAATCGCCAGACCGATCTGCGGCAACGGCAGAATGCGTTCCGCCGCGCCCAGCAATGCGGCCTCGCGCGGCATGCCGTAGACGATCGAAGTTGCCTCGTCCTGCGCGACTGTGAAGCCGCCGGCGTTGCGGATAGCCTGCAGTCCCGCCGCGCCGTCGCGTCCCATGCCGGTGAGCAGGCAGGCGAGCACGGAGCTGCCGTGCTCGAGCGCGAGGGATTCGAAGAGAACGTCAATCGACGGGCGGCAGGAATGGCGCGGCGGGTCGTTGGTCAAGCGCAGCCGCCCGCCGCTGACCACGAGATGCTGTCCCGGCGGCGCCATGATGACCTTGCCGGCGAGCGCGTCGAGAGGCTGCCGGTCTAGTGCGAGTTCCACCGCGTATGCGCTCTGAGCGTCAAGCCAATCGGCGAATGCCGCGCTGAACGCCTTATCGATATGCAGGGCGAAGAGCATTGGAATGCGAATGCCACCGGGCAGCGCGCGTAGAATTTCGACGATTGCTGCCGGACCGCCAGTCGATGCCCCGAAGGCGAGAATGGAATACGCCCGTTCCGATGGCAAGGTAGTTTCGAATGAGGTGGTGGAGTCCGTGCGCGCAAGCGAGCCAGCGCGCATAGACGCATCGAGGCGCGCGCGCGGATGCGTGATCACCTTGATCTTCGCCACGAGTTTGACGGCCGCGGTAAAGCGCCGCGCCCACTCCGTATCGACGTCGTCGGCGGACGGTTTCTCGAGCACGTCTACCGCTCCGGCTGCGAGCGCATCGTAGGTCTTGAAGAGTTCGCCCCGATTCGTGGATGCAGAGACGATCAGAATGGGCGTCGGGATGTACGCCATGATGTATTCGGTGGCCCTGAGTCCGCTCATCACCGGCAGCACCATGTCGAGCGTGACGACGTCGGGTCGCAGCGCCCGGCAGCGCTCGATTGCTTCCTTGCCATCGACTGCTTCCCCGACGACTTCAATCTCAGGATCGGCGGCCAGGCATTCGCAGAAGCGGCGACGGATCGTGAGGGAATCCTCCACCACCAGCACGCGCACGCGTTTCATGGCCGCACCACCAGCGAGCGAATCCGGCCGAGGA
>DASTTJ010000049.1:0-8212 GCA_035760205.1 Steroidobacteraceae bacterium
CGCGGCAAGCACGCTGGCGTCGTCTGAACTACGACTTTTGGTGCCCGGCACCACCCAATCCCAGCGTTTCGAGCGCCCCACGACCAATCCTCGTCACGATGGGCGGTGAGACGGCGAGATCAACGACGGTGGTGGGCTCGATGCCGCAATGGCCGCCATCGAGCACACAATCCACTTGATGCTCGAGCCGGTTTCTGATCTCAAGGCCGTCGGTCAGTGGCAGCTCGTCACCCGGTAACAGCAGCGTCGAACTCATGATCGGCTCCCCAAGCTCGGCCAGAAGCAGGCGCGGCACTTCGTGGTCTGGCACGCGAATTCCAATGGTCTTGCGGCGCTCGTGCTGTAGACGTCGCGGCGTTTCCTTCGTGGCCGGCAGCAGGAAGGTATACGGGCCCGGCGTCGCAGCTTTCAGCATGCGGAACTGCCAGGTTTCCACCTTGGCGTATCTGGCGATCTCAGCCAGATCCCGACATACCAAGGTGAAATGGTGGTTCCGGTCGGCCTCCCGAATCCTCCGGATGCGATCGAGCGCATCCTTGTCGCCGATGTGGCAGCCGAGCGCGTAGCAGGAATCCGTCGGGTACACGATGACGCCACCGTTGCGCACGATCTCGGCGGCGCGCCGGATCAGCCGCAACTGCGGATTCTCGGGATGAAGCTCGAAGTACTGGCTCACGGGATGACTTCCCGCGAGGCATTGGCGGGGCCGCTATCATACGCGCCGCTTTCAATGGATTTCCCCGATGCAGACATTGATCGAACTGGCACCGCTCTTCGCATTCTTCGGCGCCTATGTCTTCGCCGGCATATATGTGGCCACTGCCGTGCTCATGGTGGCCATGCTGCTGCTGCTCGGCTGGGATTGGTTCAGCAAACGGGCAGTTCCAAAGATGCACCTGATCAGCGCAGTGCTGGTGTGGGTCTTCGGCACCGCCACGCTGATACTTCAAGACGTGCGTTTCATCCAGTGGAAGGCCACGGTTTTCTACTGGCTCGTCGCTCTCGTGCTGGCCGGCAGCATCTGGATCGGCAAGAAGACGGTGCTCGAGCGCCTGATGACCGCCACATTGCCCGAGGACTTCTCGGCAACTTCTTCAACGTGGAAGCGCATGTCGTTGATCGCAGCGCTGTTTTACATCGCGCTCGGCGTCGCAAACATCTGGATCGCGTACACCATGAGCGAGAAGACCTGGGTGTTCTTCAAGACCTGGATCATGATTCCCGTGGTCTTCGCGTTTACCGTTGGCCTGCTGTTCTGGCTGCTGCGCGGCTATGAGTCCAAGGAATCCCCGTGAGCACACGCGCCGACCGGCTGCGTGAGGTCTTGCAAGCCGCCCTTCAGCCGACGTTGCTCGAGATTCGCGACGACAGCGCAAAACACGAGGGGCACGCCGGTGCGCGCGAAGGCGGCCATTTCCACGTGGTCATTACCGCTCCGGGGTTCGCCGGGGTCCAGGCTCTGGAACGGCACCGGATGGTCTATGCTGCCGCCGCTGAACTGATGGGCCGCGACATTCATGCGTTGTCGATCGACGCGCGCTCGCCGTAAGCCCCAGACATCGTCACCCGTACAGAAAAACTTTCCAACCTGTTGAGAGATCAAATGAAAGCTATTCGTTTCCTGGCCGTCGGTGCGCTGCTGGCGCTCGCCGCCTGCTCCAAGCCCGCCGCGACCGACAAGGCAGCCGATGCGCCAGCCGCGCCCGTCACGCCGCCCGCCGTCACCGTGAATGGCAAACCAATCAGTCAGAAACTCTACGAGGAATATGCCCGCGCCCTGGCGCGCAAACCCCTGGCCGAGCTCTCGCCGGAAGACCGCGAGCAGATCAAGGAAAACCTGGTCCGAGTCGAACTCATTGCACAGGACGCCGAGAAGAACGGCCTGCTCAAGGATCCGGACGTGGCCGCGCGCCTCGATCTCGCCCGCCTCGAACTGCTGCAGCAGGCCTCCGCGCAGAAGTACCTCAAGGAACACACGCCCACGGAGGCGCAGTTGCGCGCCGAGTTCGAGACGCAGATTACCTCCGCGCCGCTGGTCGAATATCAGGCGCGACACATCCTGGTGAGCAGTGAAGACGTGGCGCAGAAGATCATCGCGCAACTCAAGTCCGGCAATGATTTCGCCACGCTGGCCAAGCGCATGTCGAGCCACAAAGAGTCCGCGACCAAGGGCGGCGAGCTCGGCTGGTTCGGCCCCCGCGACATGGATCCCCAGTTCACCAACGCGGTTGCGTTGCTCAAGAAGGGAGAATTCACCACGACCCCGGTGCAGACCCAATACGGCTGGCACATCATTCAGTTGCAGAACACCCGCGATCGCACGCCGCCGGCCTTCGAGGAAGTGAAAGAGCGCCTGACGCAGATCGTCGTGGCCAAGCAGTTCAAGGTCCACTCGGACGAGATGCTGAAGACCGCGAAGATCGAGCCGGCACTGACCACGCTGCCGGCAACTCCCGCTCCTGCGGCAGCGCCAGCGGCACCGGCGACGAACTAGACGAGCGGTTCCTAACTACAGCCGCCGGCGCCTGGAAATCAACCCAGGGCCGGCGGCTGTTTCGTTTCCAGGATCTGTTCCAGCGCCGCCTCGTCGAGAATTCGCACGCCCAATGACTGGGCCTTGGCAAGCTTGGATCCAGCGTCGGCACCGACCACCAGGAAACTGGTCTTCTTCGAGACGCTGCCGGACACCTTGGCGCCGAGGGCGCGCAAAGCATCTTCTGCCGCGTCGCGCTGCAGGCTCGCGAGGGTGCCCGTGATGACGAAGGTGAGGTTTGCGAGTGGCAGGCTCGCACGCTCTTCGACGTTGATGGGGTCGTACCTCACGCCGCTCGCCCGAAGCAGGGCCAAGACCGACTTCGCGAGATCGCTCTGGAAGAATTCGAACACGGAGCGTGAGACGATCGGCCCCACATCGGGAGTCTCCTCGATCTCGTCGGTGCTCGCGGCTTCGAGCCTTTCGACCGTGCCGAACCGCTGGGCAAGCGCCAGCGCCGTCGATTCACCGACCTGCGGAATGCCGAGCGCGAACAGCAGCCGCGGCAGCGTGGTCTTTTTGGATTTGGCGATCGCGTCAACGACATTCTGCGCGGACTTCTCGCCCATCCGTTCGCGCTCGGCGAGTGATTTCGCCTCGAGCGTGTACAAATCCGCCGGCGTGCTGATGCTGCCATCGTCAACCAGTTGCTCGATGAGTTTCTCGCCGAGGCCGTCGATATCCATGGCGCGGCGGCCCGCGAAATGCATGATCCATTCGGCGCGCTGCGCGCGGCACTTGAGAACACCGCCGGAGCACTTGTAGACAGCCTGATCCTCGAGCCTCACTACCGGCGACTGACACACCGGACACGTCTCGGGCATGCGAATCTCCTGCGCGTCGGGCGGCCGGCGCTCAGGTAGATAACGCACCACCTCGGGAATGACATCGCCCGCACGGCGAACCACCACGGTGTCCCTGATCATGAAGCCCTTGCGCTTCACTTCATCCATGTTGTGCAACGTTGCATTGCTCACCGTGACACCGCCGACGAACACCGGCTTCAGCTTCGCGGCCGGGGTCAGCGCGCCGGTGCGGCCGACGTTGAAGATGACGTCCTCGAGCAGGGTCATTTCTTCGTCGGCGGGAAACTTGTGCGCCAGCGCCCAGCGTGGCGCGCGCGAGACGAAACCGAGCTTCTCCTGGTCGGCGCGGCTATCTACCTTGTAGACCACGCCGTCGATCTGGTACGGCAGTTTGGCGCGGCGGGCGCCGATATCGCGGTAATACCGGGCGCAGCCTTCGACGCCGACGACCTTCTCCGCTTCCGGAGAGGTCCGCAATCCAAACGACTTGAGCCAGGGTGCCAGCTCGCTGTGCCTGTCGGGAACCGTGCCACCCTCCACCACTCCCAGCTCATAGAAGTACAAGTCCAATGGCCTGCGCGCAGTAATGCGCGGATCGAGCTGGCGCAGGCTGCCGGACGCGGCATTGCGGGGATTGACGTACAATTTGTCGCCGCGCGCCACGGCGTCGCGATTCATTTTTTCGAAGCCGGCAAAGGGCAACAACACTTCGCCACGGACCTCGAGCACCGCCGGCGGTTTGCCGCGCAACCTGCGCGGCACGGAGCGGATCGTTGCAACGTTGGCCGTGACGTCTTCGCCGGTCACGCCATCGCCACGCGTGGCCGCGCGTTGGTAGACACCGTCCCGATACAACACCGAGATGGCAAGGCCATCGAGTTTCGGCGTCGCCGAATAGTCGATGAGCCCCTCGCTGCCCAGTCGTTCGCGCACCTTGCGATCGAAGTCGATGAGGTCTTCATCGGTGAAGCCATTCTCCAGCGACAGCATCGGGATCGTGTGCCGCGCCTCGGCGAACTCCGCGGCCGCGACACCAGACACACGCTGCGTCGGGGAATCGGCCGTGACAAGGTCGGGATGCGCGGCTTCGAGCTCGCGCAATTCCTGCATCAGCCGGTCATATTCGGCATCCGGCACCGCGGGCTCGTCCAGTACGTAGTACCGGTAGTCGTGTCCGTTGATTTCATCGCGAAGCGCCGCGACGCGCCCGGAAGCATTTCGAGGCGCGGCCATTTCAGCTCACGCTTCTCCGGAAGCCCGCGCCGTGGCCGGTGGCTCGAGCGCCTGGCGCAGACGCGCGATGCGTTGCGGTGTGAGCTCCTCGCCGTGTTGATCGGCCAGCGTTCCATCGAGACGCTCGGCGAGCTGACGCGCCGCGTGGACCAGTTCGTCGAAAGTCTCGCGCTCGGGTTTGGGGCCAGGCAGCACCGCGAACAGGTTGAGGCCCGAGAACCGCTGCGAGTCCATGATCGAAGGATCGAATGTACCGGGCTGCGCCAGCGCCGCCGCACTGACGACCACGCGGCCGCTCTCGTCGGGAAGGTGATAGATGTCGAGCGGGCCGTGCCAGAAGCCTGCAGCGCTGAAGGCCTGGCGAACTGACCGGCCCGGAAATCGCGGCTCGACGCGCGGAATGACACGCAGCGTGACGATGCGCCGCTCGGTTTCGTTGGGCCAGGCCAGAACGAGCTGCGGTCCGACGACAGGTGCCGGCTCCTCGACAAAGCGTACTTCGGAAACGTCGTCGTGTTGACCGATGTACGGCTCGTCGCGCGCCTTCACGGGTTCGCGCACGCCGCTGTCGTGTGCGACGTCCACCGCGACTTCATCGGAGATCGAGATACCGAGCGCGCGCCGCGTCCCGGATTCCGATGCGCTGGCGAGTTCGATGACCGGCAATGAATCGGACATTGCCACGCGCGGGTCGCGCACTACGTTGATGTCGGGAAGCGGCGTGGGCGCGGCACGTGGCGGCGGATCCGCCGGCGCGTCACCACGCGCGATGCCCGCGGACAGTGGCCGGGCACCTCGCGAGCGCCACCATTCGAATCCGGCAATGCCGGCAATGAACAACACGCCGACGACCAGGAGAATGATGCGCAATTCTGGCATTCAGCGCCCTGTTCAGCCCGTGGCCATGCGCACCGCCTCGTCGACGTCGACCGACACCAGGCGTGAGCAGCCGGGTTCGGTCATGGTGACGCCTATCAACTGAGAGGCGAGCTCCATGGTGGCCTTGTTGTGCGTGATGAAGATGAACTGCACGCGCTCGGACATCTGTTTCACGATTTCGCAGAAACGGCCGACGTTGTGTTCATCGAGCGGAGCGTCGACTTCGTCCAGGATGCAGAACGGCGCGGGATTCAGGTCGAAGATCGAGAACACCAGCGCCACCGCGGTCAGCGCCTTTTCTCCACCCGAGAGCTGGTGGATGCTGCTGTTGCGCTTGCCGGGCGGGCGCGCCATGACTGCCACGCCGGCTTCCAGGATGTCTTCGCCCACCAGTTCGAGGTAGGCATGTCCGCCACCGAACAACTTCGGGAATTTGTCCTGCAGACCGGTATTGATGCGGTTGAAGGTGTCTTCGAAGCGCGAGCGCGTTTCCTTGTCGATCTTGCGCATCGCCTCTTCGAGCGTGGTCAGCGCCGCGGTCACGTCGGCGAACTGCCGGTCGAGATAGTCCTTGCGCTCGCTGGATTCCTTCAGCTCGTCGATGGCGGCGAGATTCACCTGACCTAACTTCTCGAGATCGCCGCGCGCGCTCTGCAACGACTCTTCCCAGGGCGGCACGGCGGCATCGGCCGCCAGACCGGCGAGGATTTCCGCGAGGTCGAAGCGCGTGGCGGCAAATTGCTCGACCAGACCTTCTCGGCGAACGCGGGATTCCTGCGCGACCATGCGCGCCTGTTCCATGTCGGCCCGCGCGGCATTGACCCGCGTCTCGGCGTCCAGGCGCTTCTCGTCCAGCGCGCGCAACGAATTGTCGGCGTCCTCGAGCGCACGCCTCTCGGTGGCCAGCTCGGCTTCGATTTCGAGGCGGCGAGCGAGGAAATCCTTGAGCTTGCCTTCGAGCTCGACCACGGGCAGATCGCCATCGGCGAGCGCGGCCTCGAGTTCCGTCGAACGCGCCAGCGTCTGTGCGCTCTGATCGGCCATGCGCTTCAGACCCACGGTCATCGAGGTTTCGCTGGACCGGCGCGATTCGATTCGGATCAGCAGGTCGCGGCAGGCGAGCTGGGCGGCCTGGAAACGCGCGCGCGCCGCCTGAACGGCTTCGCGACGTTCTTCACGCTCGCCTTCCAGGGCGGCGCGGCGTGAATCGAGTGCATCGAGCGCCACGAGACCGCGATCGAGTTCGGCACGGGCGCGGGCCAGCGTGTCCTGGCCGAGGCCGAGTTCGCGCGTGACTTCCGCGGCCTCTTCTTCCAGACGTTCGCGGCGCAGAGTGGATTCCTGGGAACGCGCGCGTTCGCCTTCCAGCTGACCCAGCAGGTCGGCATGTTCGCGGTGCGCGCCCTGGATGCGGCTCTGCGCCTGGTCACGTTCTCGCTCCGCGGACGCCAGATCATCGCGGCAGGCGGCGAGCCGCGATTCCATTTCGCGGGTGTTGTCTTCGCTGTGAACGAGTTCGACGCGCAGTTGCTTGACGCGCTGCTCGCGTTCGAGCACGCCTGTATGCGGATCGCCGCCGCGATTGACGCGCAACCAGTCGCGACCTATCCACTCGCCCGTGCGGGTGATGACGGATTCGTCATTGGCCAGAGCGCGGCGCAGGCCCAGCGCTTCGGTGAGCGTTTCGGCCAGCCGAACGCGCGACAGCAGCCGCACGATGGCGGTAGGTCCGCTGACCACGCCCGACAACATGTTCGCCGTTCCGTCAGCTTCCGTGTGTCCGCCCGACTGCAGCAGCGATACACGCCCAACCGGCAGTGAGGGCAACACGCCTGCAACCTCATCGAGTTCGTCGACACACAATGCTTCGAGGTAGTCGCCGAGCGCGGTTTCGACGGCGCGTTCCCAGCCGCCGTTCACCGACAACTGAGCGGCGAGCCGCGGGTTCTTGCCGAGGCCCGAAGCGTTGAGCCATTCGGCCGTGCGCGAATCGCCACGTTGCAACGCGGCCTTCTGCAATGCTTCGAGCGAGACCACTTCCGCACGGCGCTTTTCGCGATCGGTGCGCGCGTGCTCGAGGTTCTTCTCGGCGTCGAACTGCGCCGCGCGCAGTTTCTGCGAACGGTCGAGTGCCTGGTTGAGCGCCTGCGCCAGTTCGTCGGCGGTGCTTCGGGCGATCGATTCTTTTTCGGTCAGCTGACCGAGCAACGCCGAGGACTCCTGGGCCATCAGCGCCTCGCGTTCGACCGCCAGACGATCCGCCTGGCCAGCCAGGCGGCGAAGCTGGTTTTCGAGCTGCTCGATACGCGCGCGCTCCACCTGCGTGGTCTGGTGCGCAGCACCCTGCTCGCGATTGAAACCTTCCCAACGCTGCTGCCAATCGGCAAGTTCGTGCTCGGTGGTGGCCAGACTTTCGCTGACCGCGCTTTCGGCGGCCTGGGCCTGCACGAGATCCGGTGACAGCTTGTCGATTTCGGCGCGCAGCGAGGCGATTTCCCGCTCGTCGCGATCGATGTGCGAGTTCAGTTCCGCCAGCGTGGCGCGCGCCTGCGTCAGCTCGTTGCGCTGCTGTTCGCGCATCTGCCGGATGTGGGTGATCGATTGCTCGGTGCGGCTGATTTCCGCGCCGATTTCGTAATAGCGGCCTTGCACCGCGCTCACGCGTTCGGACTGCTCGTTCTGGTATACGCGCTGGGTTTCGATGGCAGCTTCGGCGGCACGCTGGTCCGCGAGTGCCTGCTGCATCGTGAGTTCGCACTCG
>DASTTJ010000050.1:0-5599 GCA_035760205.1 Steroidobacteraceae bacterium
GCAGCGCGAGCGCGAATGTGAATAGCTGCGGATCGCGCGCGTCGAGATGGGATTGTTCGTGCGCGATGACCGCTGCCTGGTGCGGGGGCAGCGCCATCGTGACCCAGCGCGGAACCACGATGCGCGGCCGCAACAGGCCCACCACGGCGGGGCCCACATCGTCGGTGACCAGCACATTCACACCGGCGAGCGCTTCGAGCCGCCACTTTCGCTTGCGAATGAACAACTGCACACCGCTGACGATCAGTGCGAGAAACATGGCCGCGGAGACGCCCAACCAGAGTTGCCTGATCAGCGGATTCGCGGCGAGCCAATTCGCGGGCTCGGCACTGCCCGTGATCCAAATCGCCGGCGAGAGATGCTGCGAAGTGGTCTGGCGCAGCACCACGATCTTGCTAGCCACCTTTTCGCCAATGACGTTCGGCAGTTCGATCGCCACCGAGGAGATGAGGGTCGGCAACGCCAGCGATGCGATGATCGCCGTGATCCAGATCCAGCGGGTGCCGATTCGCTTGAGACGCGCGGCGCGCTCGGCGAGGAATGCGCCGACCGACAGCAGCAGCGACACCATGATTACGTAAAGCAGCCAGGCAAGCATTTACTTCTCCTTCTTGGAGTCGTTTCTCGCCGGCGTGTTTTCCGCCAGCAATTCGCGCATTCGCTTGATCTGGTCGGCGGACAGTTTCTGGTCCGACACCAGATGCGTGAACAGGAGTTCGGATGAACCCTTGAATAGTTTGCCGGTGAGGTGCTGCAGCGCGCTCTTGCGGGCGGCCTGCTCCTTCACCGCCGCGGCATAACGGTGAACGCGACCTTCCTCCTCGTGCTTCACATAACCTTTCTGCTCGAGCGTGCGCAGGATGGTGAGCACAGTGGTGTAGGCGAGTTCGTCGTGCAGCTTGTCCTTCACCTCGTTGACGACCGACGGGCCGTGTTCCCACAACACCTGCATGACGTCGGCTTCGCGATCGGTGAGATAGATGTCGTTCGTCATGCCGGACCTCATTACTAGATGTCTAGTAGTAAACGCCCGGCGCAGGTCGTTTGTCAACTAGAAGTCTAGTAGTGAAAACCGAAAGGCCCCGAAGTGCCTGAACCGATGCAAAATTCAATCGGAGCGGCGGGTCCGCTATCTAACTACGTGCAGCGCCCGCGCATTGCGCCCGACCGCCAGCGCGCCCGAGCGCACCACTTCGACGATGTCGGTGCGTTCACCCAGATCGGTGACGAACTGGTTGACCTCGGCTTCGCTCGCGGCCAGTTCCACCACGAACCCTTCGGGCGAAGGCTCGAGCACGCGCCCGCCGGCGCGCACCACATAGCCCCGAACCGAATCGATGAGCTGCGGCTCGACGCGCAACTTGAGCACCACCAGCTCGCGCTCGATGTGTTCGCCGCGCGTGAGGTCTTCCACCGCGACCACGTCGATGAGTTTGTTGAGCTGATTGACGATCTGCAGGATCACGCCATCCGCTCCCTTGGTAACCAGGGTCACTCGCGATACCGACGGGTCATCCGTGGCCGCTACCGACAGCGACTCGATGTTGTAGCCGCGGGTGGAAAACAGCCCGGTGACGCGGGTGAGCGCACCGGCCTCGTTCTGCAGGTGAATGGCGATGATATGACGCATGGTTCTGGGCAACGGGCAGGGCGGAAACGGCGGCCAGAATAGCGGTTTGCGACCAATCCGTTCAATCAAACAATACAAAATGCTAGGCTCCCGCGTGCTATGGCAAAACCCCCCGTGAAATCCAAAAATATCCGTGACTTGACCGCGGCTGGCTCCAAGGCCGCGCCCACCATTGCGCATCCGCTGGCGGGCCAGACGATGACCGGCGCAGAGATGATCGTGCAGGTACTCGCGGACGAGGGTGTATCCACCATTTTCGGCTACAGCGGCGGAGCCATCCTGCCTACCTACGATGCGGTCTTTTGCTTCAACGAAGACCGCGCCAAGAAGGGTGAGCCGCAGATGCCGCTCATCGTGCCGGCGAACGAACAGGGCGCGGGTTTCATGGCCGCGGGGTACGCGCGCGCCAGTGGCCGCGTGGGCGTCGCCATCGTCACCTCGGGGCCTGGTGCCACCAACACCGTCACTCCGATCCGCGATTGCATGGCGGATTCGATCCCCATCGTCGTCATCTGCGGCCAGGTGCCCACCAGCGCCATCGGCTCCGACGCATTCCAGGAAGCGCCGGTGCCTTCCATCATGGGTTCGGTGGCCAAACACATTTTCCTCGTCACCGATCCGAGCAAGCTGGAAACCACGGTGCGCACCGCGTTCGAAATCGCGCGCACCGGCCGTCCGGGCCCGGTGGTCATCGACGTGCCGAAAGACGTGCAGAACTGGTCGGGCTCCTTTCTCGGCGCGGGCACGCTGCCCATGCCCGGCTACCGCAAGCGTCTCGAGACACTCACTACCGACATCATCGACGGCACTGAGGCGAATCACTTCTTCGAGATGCTCGGCGAGTCACAGCGTCCGTTGATCTACGCTGGTGGTGGGGTCATCAATGGAAACGCCTCGGCAGAGCTGCGTGAATTCGCGGAAGCTTTCGACATCCCCGTAGTCACCACACTCATGGGCATCGGCGGCGTGGACACGACGAGCAGGCTGTCGATGCGCATGCTCGGCATGCACGGCCAGGCTTTCGCCAACTACGCGGTCGACGACTGCGACTTCCTGATCGCCATCGGTGCGCGATTCGACGATCGCGTCGCCGGCAATCCCGCGAAGTTCGCGCCGAATGCCAAGTACATTGCGCACTTCGACATCGACCGCGCGGAGATCAACAAGGTCAAGCGCGTGCAGTGGAGCCATGTGGGCATGATGCCCGAGGCCCTTCGCATGCTGACCTCGCACGGGAAGCGTTCGGGCTTTCAACGCGATCGTTCGAAGTGGCTGGCGTACCTCGATGAGATGCGCCGCACGTACGCCATGAACTACGACCGCGCGAGCGAGAAGATCCAGCCTTACTACGTCATCGAAGAAATCAACCGCGTCACGAAGGGCGAGGCCATCATCTCCACGGGCGTCGGCCAACATCAGATGTGGGCCGCGCAGTACTGCGATTTCCGCCATCCGCGGCTGTGGCTCACGTCGGGTTCCATGGGCACCATGGGTTTCGGGTTGCCGGCGGCCATCGGCGCGCAATTCGCGCGGCGCGACAAACTGGTCATCGACATCGACGGCGACGCTTCGGTGCGCATGAATTTCGGCGAACTCGAGACCGTCACCACCTACGACCTGCCCGTGAAGGTCGTGATCCTCAACAACAATGGGGATGGCATGGTGAAGCAGTGGCAGAAGCTGTTCTTCAAGGGTCGGCTGTCGGCTTCGGAAAAGACGCTGCACACCAAGGATTTCATCAAGGCTGCGCAGGCGGACGGGTTCAAGTACGCCGTGCGGCTCGATCGCAAGGCCGACGTGCCAACCGTCATTGAGCAGTTCCTGGCGTTCAAGGGCGCGGCGTTCCTCGAAGTCATCATCGACCCGGATGCGGGCGTGTATCCCATGGTGGGGCCGGGCCAGCCGTACGAGGCCATGATCACCGGTGACTGGATTCCGTCGCGCAAGATAGTGGACGTGAAACCTCCCGGCGCCTCCGAAATGTTTTAGTTAGTCGAGTGCGATGAAATACCTGCACACCATGGTGCGCGTCACCGACGTCGACGCCTCGCTCAAGTTCTACTGCGATGCGCTCGGACTGGAAGTCGTCAAACGCACCGACTACCCGCAGGGCAAGTTCACGCTCATCTTCCTTGCGGCGCCTGGCGACAGCACCGCGCAGGTGGAGCTCACGCACAACTGGGAGCCCGAAACCTACGGCGGCGGCCGCAATTTCGGGCACCTGGCCTACGCGGTCGACGACATCTACGCCACCTGCGAACGCCTGCAGAAACATGGTGTGACCATCAATCGACCCCCGCGCGATGGTCGCATGGCCTTCGTGCGCTCGCCGGACAACATCTCCATCGAACTACTGCAGAAAGACGGCTCGTTGCCGCCCCGCGAGCCCTGGGTGTCGATGGCCAACACCGGCGTGTGGTGAACGCGCAGGCCCCGGAGCTCCGCGCGGCGTTTCGACTCGGCCAGCTCGCCATCATTCCTTCGCTGTTTGGCGCCGGTGCGTGGGGCCTGGTCAGCGGCGTCGCCATGGTCAAAGGCGGCCTCGCAGTTCCCTGGGCCATCATGATGTCGCTGCTGGTGTACGCAGGCTCGGCGCAGCTGGCCGCGCTGCCGCTCATCGTTGCCGGCGCGCCGCTGTGGGTGATCGTCGCCACGGGGCTCATCACCAACCTCCGCTTCGTCATCTACAGCGCCGCGCTGCGGCCATACTTCGCACACCTGCCGGCGCGGCGGCGCGCCGCGCTCGGCTTCTTCATGACGGATTTCACGTTCACGCTGTTCATGCGCAGGGCGCAGGAAGGTCTGCTACCCGGGCAGCATCGCGACGCCTGGTTCGCCGGGGTGTGCACCAACAACTGGATCACCTGGCAAGTGTCGGCGATCACGGGAATCATCGGTGCCAGCTACGTGCCCACCGACTGGGGCCTGGAGTTCACGGGCACGCTGGCACTCGTGGCTCTGGTCGGGCCCAGTCTGATTGCCACTCCCGCGATCGTGGGTGCGGTCGTGGCGGCCATGGTCGCGCTGATCGCCCATCCCATGCCGTTCAAGCTGGGGCTTTTCTGTGGCGCCATCGCAGGGATTGCGGCGGCCACGCTCGCCGATACATTTCAGCAGCGATCACCGCCGCCAGCCGCGGAGGAAGCATGAACGATCCCGTCGTGGGTATCGCACTTGCCGTCGTGATCGTCGGCCTCGCGCTATCTACCTTCGTGACGCGAACTTCGTTCCTGATCGCGGGGGCGAAACTGCGGTTGGGGCCTCGTGTCGAAACCGCGCTGCGCTACGCGCCGGTGTGCACGCTCGCCGCCATCATCGTCCCGAATGTACTCATCCATCCACCCGGGCAGGCCATCGACTGGTCGCTGCTCAATCCGCGCCTCATCGGCGCGCTGGCGGCGGGGCTGTGGCTGTGCTGGTCGCGCAATATCATCGGCTGCCTCGCAGTCGGCATGGCCGCGTATTCGTTGGCCAGGCTCTATCTATGAAAAGGTGTCCGCATGGATAAACCCAGCCTCAACATCGTGCGCGCCGCGGACATCGCCGCCCACTCCCAGGAATTTTCCCATCCCTGGAATCCGAACTCCGAAATGCACGGCACGCAGCTCGCGCGCAGCGTCGGTCTGAAGCGCACCGGCGTGAACTTCATCCGCGTGCCCGCTGGAAAAGAGTCTTACGATTACCACTCGCATCAATGCGAGGAAGAGTGGGTCTACGTGTTGGCGGGCCAGGCGATTGCGCTCATCGACGAAGTGGAATACGAAGTGAACGCCGGCGACTTCATCGGCTTTCCCGCGCCGTCGGTGGCGCATCATCTGCGCAATCCGGGCCCCGCCGATCTCGTCTATCTGGTGGGCGGTGAGAACCTCGACCACGATGTCGCGGACTTCCCCAAACTCGGCAAGCGCATGGTGCGCACCGGCAAACAAATGGACATCTACGACGTCGCGGCATCTGGTGGTGCCGGGC
>DASTTJ010000051.1:0-15909 GCA_035760205.1 Steroidobacteraceae bacterium
GATCGCACCCGGGTTAAGACTGAACTCAACGCGATTGTTACAAGAAAATGAAGCATGTCCCCATTTCAGGCGCTGTCTTTGATCGCCTGCGACAGGATGCCAAACAACTCTTCGATGTGCGCAGGCTCGATGATGAGCGAAGGCGAGAGCGCGATGATGTCGCCGGTGGTCCGCAATAGCAGGCCACGCTCGAAGCACTCGAGATAGATGCCGAAAGCGCGTGCGCCAGGGGATCCGGTGATGGGCTCCAGTTCGATGCCGGCGACCAACCCATAATTGCGGATGTCGATGACGTGCGGCAGTCCGCGCAGCCCGTGCACGGCCTTCTCGAACAGCGGGCCGGTCTGCCTGGCACGCGTCAACAGCTGCTCGCCCTCGTAGATCTTCAACGCTGCGAGCCCGGCGGCACAGGCGATGGGGTGCGCGGAGTAGGTGTAACCGTGAAACAGCTCGATGGCGCCCGGCGGTCCCTGCATGAATGCGTCGTAGATCTTCTTCGAAGCCAGCACCGCGCCCATGGGCACGCAGCCGTTGGTGAGCCCCTTGGCGCAGGTGATCAAGTCGGGCGTCACGCCGAATTCCTGCGCCGCAAACGCCGAGCCCGTACGGCCAAAGCCCGTGATGACCTCATCGAATATCAGCAGGATGCCGTGTTTGTCGCAGATCTCGCGCAGCCGCCGCAGATATCCCACCGGTGGCAGCACCACCCCGGTGGAACCCGCGATGGGTTCGACGATGACGGCAGCAATGGTCGACGCATCGTGCAGCGTGACCAGGCGCTCGAGATCGTCGGCGAGTTCCGCGCCATGCGCCGGCAGCCCACGCGTGAAGGCATTGCGCCTGAGGTCATGCGTATGCGCGAGGTGATCAACGCCCGGAATCATGGCCGTCGGCCACGCCTTGCGATTGGCGGTCATGCCGCCAACGCTGATGCCGCCGAATCCCACGCCGTGATAGCCGCGTTCGCGGCCTAGCAACCTGACGCGCGCGGCATCACCTTTCGCGCGGTGGTAGGCGAGCGCGATCTTGAGTGCGGTGTCCACCGACTCGGAACCGGAGTTGGTGAAGAAAACGTGATCCAGCCCTTTGGGGGCGATGCGCACCAACGCGTTCGCCAACTCAAAGGCTGCCGGGTGGCCGATCTGGAATGCTGGAGCGTAGTCCATGACCTCGAGCTGCTCGGCCACGGCCCGCGTGATTTCCTGGCGTCCGTGGCCGGCGTTTACGCACCACAGTCCGGCGACGCCGTCGAGAATTTTCCGGCCCTCGGGCGTCTGGTAGTACATGCCAGAAGCGCGCGCCAGCATCCGCGGCTTTTGCTTGAACTGGCGATTGGCCGTGAAAGGCATCCAGTAGGCGTCGAGGGAAAGAGCTGTATGTTCGGGTTGGGGGGCCATGTTCGACTCCGGCAGTTGCGCCAGATCATAATCCCTAAAGACATGAGCATCGACCTATGAGCATTGACGTTGGAGCACGGCTCAAACACGTGCGCGAGCTGCACGGCCTCTCGCAGCGCGAGCTGGCGCGGCGCGCCGGGGTCACCAACGGCCTCATCTCGCTGATCGAGCAAAACCGTGTCAGCCCCTCGGTGGGCTCGCTCAAGAAGGTGCTGGATGGTGTGCCGATGTCCATGGCGGAATTCTTCACGCTGGACGTCAACAGTGCCGCGCAGGTGTTCTATTCCGCCAGCGAGCTGGTGGAGATCGGCAACGAAGCCGCTTCGTTGCGCCTGGTGGCGGCGCAGCGCCCGGGAAGGCAATTGACAGTGCTGCATGAGCGCTATTTACCGGACGCGGCCACCGGCGAGGACATGCTCTCCCATCGCGGCGAGGAGGGCGGCGTGGTGGTGCGCGGCAAGGTGGAGCTCACGGTGGGCGGGCAGACTCGGGTTCTGGAAGCCGGCGATGCCTACTACTTTTCCAGCTCCACGCCGCATCGCTTTCGCAATGTGGGCACCGAAGTCTGTGAGATCATCTCGGCCTCCACCCCGCCGACGTTCTGAAGAAAAAACTTCATGCCTCCACAGCCCATCGTTTCCGCAACCGAGTGGCGCGAACGCGCCGCCGCCTTGAAGCCGCGTTCGCAGGTGTTCATCGACGGCCGCTTCATGTCCGCGGCCAACGGCGCCACGTTCGACAACATCAATCCGGCCACCGGCCGCTCGCTGGGTTTCGTCGCCGCGGGTGAGCAGCTCGATATCGAGCGCGCTGTCGCGAGTGCGCGTGCCGCATTCCGCCGCGGAAGCTGGTCGCAGCAGCCGCCAAAAGCGCGCAAGAAAGTCCTGCTGAAGCTGGCCGAGCTCATGCTCGCCCATCGCGAAGAGCTGGCCTTGTTAGAGACGCTGGACATGGGCAAGCCCATCTCCGACAGCCTTGCCGTCGACATCCCGTCTGCCGCGAACTGCATTCGCTGGTATGGCGAAGCCGTTGACAAGATTTACGACGAAGTCGCGCCCACGGGTCCCAACGCGCTGGCCACCATCACCCGCGAACCCATGGGTGTGGTCGGCGCCATCGTGCCGTGGAATTTTCCGCTGCTGATGGCCTCGTGGAAGATCGGCCCGGTGCTTGCCAGCGGCAATTCGCTGGTGCTCAAGCCCTCGGAGAAATCTCCGCTCTCGGCGCTGCGCATTGCGGAGCTGGCGATGGAAGCCGGTCTGCCGGAAGGTGTGTTCAATGTGGTGCCCGGGTTCGGCCACACGGCGGGCAAGGCGCTGGCGTCGTCCATGGGTGTGGACTGCATCGCGTTCACGGGCTCCACCGCCACCGGCAAGACGGTCATGCAGTACGCGGCGCAATCGAATCTGAAGAAGGTGTCGCTCGAGTGCGGCGGCAAGTCGCCTAACATCGTGCTCGCCGATTGTCCGGATCTGGACAAGGCGGCAACCGCCGCGGCCTACGCCATCTTCTTCAACCAGGGCGAGATGTGTTCGGCGGGCTCGCGCCTGCTGGTCCAGGACTCCATCAAGGACGCCATGCTGGAGAAGATAGCCGCCGTGGGCCGCACCATGGTGCCGGGCGATCCGCTGGATCCGGCGACCAAGCTGGGCGCGATCGTGGACGAAACGCAGATGAAGCGTGTGTTGTCGTACATCGACGCGGGCAAAACCGATGGAGCAAAGGTGGCGTTGGGTGGTAAACGCGTGCGCGAAGACACCGGTGGCTATTTCGTGGAGCCGACGGTGTTCGACGGCGTTTTGCCGGCGATGCGCATTGCGCGCGAGGAAATTTTCGGCCCGGTGCTCGCCACCATCAGCTTCAAGACTGTGGATGAGGCAATTCAGATCGCCAACGACGTGGAATACGGTCTCGCCGCGGCGGTGTGGACGCGCGACATCAACACCGCACATCGCACGGCGCGCGCGTTGCGTGCCGGCACCGTGTACGTGAACTGCTACGACGCGGACGACATCACCGTACCTTTCGGCGGCTTCAAGCAGTCCGGCATCGGTCGCGACAAGTCGCTGCATGCTTTCGACAAGTACACCGAGCTCAAGACCACGTGGATCGAGCTCACCTGAACATCTCTCCGGATTCACCGGTGGCCTTCGTCGACATCGAAACGACGGGCTGCACGCCGGGCAGCCATCGCATCATCGACGTCGCCGTCATCGGCGCCACCGGCGACGCTGTCGACTTCGAATGGCAGACATTGGTGAATCCGGGTGTGCGTGTACCCGCGGGCATCACCGAGCTCACCGGCATCGATAACGAGATGCTGGCTGATGCGCCGCCGTTCGAGCGCGTCGCCAAAGAATTGCGCGAACGCCTCGAGGACCGCGTGTTTATCGCGCACAACGTGCGCTTCGACTACGGTTTCGTCCGGCGAGAGTTCGCGAATATGGGTACGCCATGGCGCAGCCCGAATCTCTGCACGGTGCGGTTGTCGCGCGCGTTGTATCCGCAGATGCCGCGACACAACCTGGATGCGGTCATGGAACGGCATGACATCCACATCGAGAACCGCCATCGAGCCATGCCCGATGCACAGGCGCTGCTCGCGTTCTGGCGCAAGCTGCGTGCGGCGTGGCCCGCCGAAGTGCTGCAAAGCGCGCTCGATCTGGCGAGTCAGCGTGTCTCGCTCCCGGCGGCTCTGCCCCAGGATCTTCCCGATGATCTTCCTGAAGGGCCGGGCGTATATCGCTTCTATGGTTTTCATCAAGAGGGCACCGGGGCTGGTCGCGAGTCTCTTCTATATGTGGCCAGGGCGAATATCCTGCGCGAGCGCGTGCTCGATCATTTTCGCGGCGCGGCCGCATCGTCCAGGCTCGCCCGGCTGGCAGCCGAGGTCAGACGCATCGAGTGGACCGAAACCGCGGGTGAATTCGGCGCGTCGTTGCTCGAAGCGCGCGAAGTGCGTGAGAACCAGCCCGTGTACAACCGCTTGCAGCGTGGCGGTGGCGAGCGGCTGACCTGGCTGTTCGAGGACGGCAACTCCGCACCGCGCCTCACGGAGCTCGATGCAAAAGTTCTGCGCTCGAATGATGTTTTCGGCGCGTATCGCACCGAACGCGAAGCGCGCCGCGCTCTTGCAGGACTGGC
The DNA here is from genome assembly GCA_035760205.1 of Steroidobacteraceae bacterium. Taxonomy (GTDB): domain Bacteria; phylum Pseudomonadota; class Gammaproteobacteria; order Steroidobacterales; family Steroidobacteraceae; genus CADEED01. Next base: position 4,542 of record DASTTJ010000051.1, read on the forward strand.
GCGCGAACACCAGTGGTGTTTCAAGCTGTTAGGCCTGGAGACCGGCGAGGGTTCGTGCTTCGGTCTGCAGGTGGGCCGCTGCAAAGGCGCGTGCGTCGGCAAGGAACCTCAGGCGTTGCACCTGGCCCGCGTCAAGATCGGATTGATGCCGCTCAAGCTCAAGCCATGGCCGCACCAAGGACCGGTGATGTTGCGCGAGGGTGCTGGCGAGCGTCAGCAATGGCACATCGTCGACGCGTGGCAACACCTGGGCAGTTTCGATGCTCGTGACGAAAACGCCATGGCGATGATCGACCGCGCGACCCGGCCTGCCCCTGCGCACTTCGACATCGATGCGTATCGCATCGTCACGCGTTTCATGCGCGACTCCCGGCACGTGGCCCAGCCACTTCCGCGAACCTGAACAATGCCGCGCGTTGAAGTACCGCATTTCCAACCCTTCGTCGGCCAGCATTGCGAGACGGTCGCCACGGGTACGTTGCTGGCTGCCGGCGGGCTGAAGTTGTCCGAGCCGATGTTGTTTGGCCTGGGCGAAGGGCTTGGCTTCATCTTCATCAAGCTGAGCTCATTGCCATTGCCGTTTGTCGGCGGCCGTACCAAGCCGTTTGCCGTGACCGAGGCTATATGCCGCAACCTCGGCCTGGCTTGTACGTTGGTTGAGACGTCATCAAAGGCCAAAGCGTGGTCGGCCTTAGAGGCGCCGTTGCGCGCCGGACAGCCCGTCGGATTGCAACTCGATTGCTTCCATCTGGAATACTTTTCGCGCCCGGTGCATTTCGCCGGTCACTTCGTTGCCGCTCACGGCTTCGATGACCGCGAGGTCATGCTCGTCGACACGGCGCCGCAAGGATCGTTGCAGAAAACCTCGCGAGCCAGTCTGGAAAAGGCGCGTTTTGCCAAAGGTCCGATGGCCGCGAAGGCGCGGGCGTGGACCATTGCGGCGCCCGCACGCAAATCCGGCTCCGATGCCGCAGTTGCCAAGGCCTTGCGCACCGCAATTCGTGCGAACGCGAAGAACTATCTTTCGCCTCCCTTCAAAGGAGCATCGCACCTCGGCATCGTGAAGCTCGCCGACTCGTTGCCGCGCTGGCTCGAGATTGCCGGGCGTCCGGCCGACGATCTGGCGCTTGCGGCGCTGCTGATGGAGAAGGCCGGAACGGGTGGATCGCTGTTCCGCAATTTCTACCGCGACTTCCTCTTCGAAGCCCGCGAAGTGCTGGCCGGCGCCCGCGCCACGCTCATCCAGGCGCAAACGCTTTTCGCGAACTCGGCGCACGAGTGGGCCGCGATCGCCGCATCGATCGAGCGCAGCGGCAGGAGTGGAGAGGCCGCACCGCTCGGTGACGCCGCGCAACGCTGCCGGCGTGTCGCGGACATCGAGGTGACCGCCATGCGATTGCTCGAGGGGATCTGATGGAAGTTGTCTCGCACCGATTCGTCGCTTCGAGCCCGCGGGGCTTCGGTGACTTGTTAGCCACGGAGCTGCGCAGTTTCGGCGCCGGCGACGTACGCGAACGCGCGCTCGGCGTGGAATTCACGGGGACCCTGGACGTGGCCTACCGCGCCTGCCTGGAATCGCGAGTCGGCAGTCGGGTGTTCCTGGTTGTCTCGCAGTTCACCGCCGCCACTGACGCCAGCTTCTATGACGCTGCCCGGGCCATAGACTGGCGCAAGCACATCGAATCGTCGCGCACATTGGCCTGCGATTTTTCCGGCAAACATCCGGAGATCACGCACACGCGTTTCGGTGCGCTTCGCCTCAAGGACGCGATCTGCGATCAGCTGCGGGACACCACGGGCAGCCGGCCCGACATCGCCACCGAGCGGCCCGGTGTGCGCGTGCACGCGCATGCCAATGGTCCCAACGTCACCATCTCCATCGATCTTTCGGGAGAAGGCCTGCATCGACGTGGTTATCGCGCCCAGGCCGGCGAAGCGCCACTGCGGGAAAACCTTGCCGCGGGCATCCTGCTCCGCGCCGGCTGGCCGGAGAAGTGCAAGAGTGCCGCGGAGTTTCTCGATCCCATGTGCGGCTCGGGCACGCTGGTCATCGAGGCTGCGATGATCGCCGCGAATGTCGCTCCCGGGGCGCGCCGGCACTACTTCGGCTTCCTCGGCTGGGCGGGGCACGACCGCGCTGCGTGGGAGCGCGTGAAGGGCGATGCGCTCGCGCGCGAACAGAAGCCGGCATTGAGACTGCGTGGCGTCGATGCGGATACTTCCGTGCTCGCGGCTGCTCGCGACAATGCCGCGCGTGCTGGCCTTGGCGACCTCATCAGTTTTGAAAGCGGCCGGCTCGCGGACGCGAAACCGGCAGGTGAGGGCGCGGGTTTCCTCGCCACCAATCCGCCTTACGGCGTGCGCCTCGATGATCGAGAAACGGCGCGTGCGTTGATGAAACAGTTAGGCGGCGTATTGCGCGAGAAATTCTCCGGATGGGACGCGGTGGTGCTCGCCGGCTCACCGGACGCGGGACTGGAGCTCGGCATTCGTGCGGAGCGCGTGCATACGGTCTGGAATGGCGCGCTCGAGTGCCGCCTGCTGCGCCTGCACGTCTCGGCCGAATCGGAAAAGCAGATGCTGCACACCGGCCGCGGTGCGCGCATCGACGAATCACTGGCGGAATCTCCGGGCTCGAAGATGTTCGGCAACCGGCTGGGCAAGAACATCAAGCAACTCAAGGGCTGGGCGCAGCGCGAACAGGTCAGTTGTTATCGTGTGTACGACGCCGACATGCCCGAGTACTCGTTCGCCATCGACCGGTATACCGAATTCGACGGTGCGAACACCTGGCTGTATGTGCAGGAATACGCCGCGCCGAAAACCATCGAGCCCGAAGCCGTGCAGCGCCGGCGCAACGAAGCACTGGCCGCATTGCCCGGGGTCACGGGAATTCCCGTCGAGCGCATCCACCTGCGCCAGCGGCGCCGCACGACACGCGGCGACCAGTACGAGAAGTTAGGAGAAAGCGCCGACTTCAAGCTCGTCGCGGAAGGCGGTTTGAGATTCTGGGTCAACTTCACCGACTACCTCGACACGGGCCTGTTCCTCGACCACCGGCTGACGCGCGAACGGCTTCGCGCCTACGCGGCCCGTCGCCGCTTCCTGAATCTCTTTGCTTACACCGGCAGCGCCACGGTGTACGCCGCGGCCGGCGGCGCGCGCGCCACCACGACAGTCGACATGTCAGCCACCTACCTCGATTGGGCTCAGCGCAATCTGGCAGTGAACGGATTTTCGGGACGCGAACATGAATTCATCCAGGACGACTGCATCGCCTGGCTCAAGAACGCCGTCGCTGAGCGGCGTGCCTTCGACCTGATTTTTCTCGATCCGCCCACGTTTTCCAACAGTAAACGCATGGACGACATCCTCGATGTGCAGCGCGATCACACCGCTCTGGTCGATAGCTGCATGGCGCTGCTGGCCCCTGGCGGCAAGCTGGTGTTCTCGACCAATGCGCAGAAGTTCAAGCTGGACGGGATGCTCGGCGAGCGCTACAAAGTCACCGACATTTCGCGCGCCACGCTGCCGAAAGACTTCGAGCGCAATCCGCGCATTCATCAGTGTTACGAACTGGAGTCAGGACAATGATCAAGAAAGGTTCGGCTGTCTGGAAGGGCAGTCTCAAGGAAGGCACGGGCAGCATCTCGACCGAAACCGGCGTCATCAAGAACGCTCCTTATGGTTTCAAGGCGCGCTTCGAAGACGGGCCGGGCACCAATCCAGAGGAGCTGATCGCCGCCGCTCACGCGGCCTGTTACACCATGGCGCTGTCGGCGGGGCTCGGCAAGGAAGGATTCACGGCGGACTCCATCGAGACCAGCGCGGCCGTGCGGCTCGAAAAGATCGGCGATGGTTTCGCAATCACGCATAGCGATCTCATCTGCCTTGCCAAGGTGCCTAACATCAGCGAACAGAAGTTTGCCGAGATCGCCGAAATCACCAAGTCCGGATGCCCGGTGTCGAAGGTGCTGAACGCCAAGATCTCGCTGGTGGCAAAACTGACCTAGCAGTTCGGTTCTCGTCGGGGCGTCCGCTTGGGTTAGAGTATGCGTACCCAGGCTTCAGGATTCCCCATGAAATGCCGTTATGTCGCCGCGCTCGGCGCGGCTGTGTGCTTCTTTGCATCGGCCGGCGCAGCGGATCTCCCCGCTGTCAAGCGCCTCCATTCGATCGACATCTTCCAGCTCGAATACGCCGACGACGTGCAAATCTCGCCCGATGGCAGCCGCATCGTCTACGTGCGCATCAGTCACGACATCATGACCGACCGCGCCCGGCGCAATCTCTGGATCGTCAACGCCGATGGCACTAACAACCGGCCGTTGCGCTCCGAGCTCAAGAACTTCAGTTCACCTCGCTGGTCGCCGGATGGCGCCCGGCTCGCCTACGTGTCCGCGGCTGAAGGCAGCCCGCAGCTTTATGTTCGCTGGATGGATTCCGGGCAGACCGCGCTGCTGTCCAACCTCGTCGAAGCTCCCGGCGCCATTGCCTGGTCACCGGATGGCAAGACGATCGCATTCACGCAGCTCGTGGCGGTCAAGAAGCCGCCGCTCGCCACGCCGCCAGAGAAACCCGAAGGCGCGCAGTGGGCGCCGCCAGTCAAGGTCATCGACACGGTTGTTTATCGCGCGGACGGCGCGGGTTATCTCGAGGCCGGTTATCAGCACGTGTTCGTGGTATCCGCCGAAGGCGGCACGGCGCGCCAGCTCACCGAGGGCGCGTTCAACGATGACGGTCCGTTGTCATTCACGCCCGACAGCAGGAGTATTGTCTTTTCGGCGAATCGCGATGCCGACTGGGAGCGCAATCCGCAGGCGAGCAACGTGTTCGCCGTGGACATCGCCACTGCAAAGCTCACGCAACTGACCACGCGTGATGGCCCGGACCAGTCGCCCGTGGTGTCGCCCGATGGCAGGAAGATCGCCTACCTGGGCTACGACGACCGCCTTCAGGGCTACCAGGTCACTCATCTATATGTAATGGACAGCGATGGGAAGAATGCCCGGGCGGTTACCGGCAACTTCGACCGCGACGTCGCCGATCCGGTGTGGTCCGCCAACAGCCGCCTCGTGTACTTCACGTACGATGACCGCGGCGTACGCAAGCTCGCCACCGTTACTCTCGACGGAAAGGTGACGACGCTCGCCGAGGGGCTGGGCGGTACCGACCTCGGACGTCCCTACACCTCGGGCGGCTACAGCGTCGCGCGCAACGGCCGCGTAGCTTTCACGCACAACACCACGGGCCGGCCCGCCGATGTGGGCGTGGTCACCGGCGGCGCGTTGCGTCTGCTCACCACGCTCAACGACGATCTGCTCAATGGCAAGACGCTTGGAGAAGTGCGCGAACTCAACTGGAAGTCGTCCAAGGACCAGCGCGACATCCAGGGCTGGGTGATCACGCCGCCCGGCTTCGACAAGGCGAAAAAGTACCCGCTGATCCTCGAAATCCACGGCGGTCCGTTTGCCGCCTACGGCCCAAACTACACCACCGAGATGCAGTTGTTCGCCGCGGCCGGCTACATCGTGCTGTATGCCAACCCGCGCGGCAGCACCAGTTACGGCGAATCCTTTGGCAACCTGATCCACCACGCCTATCCGGGGGACGACTACGACGATCTCATGTCCGGTGTCGACGCGCTGCTCGCGCAGGGCAATGTGGATACCGAGAACCTGTTCGTCACCGGCGGCTCGGGCGGTGGCGTGCTCACGGCGTGGATCATCGGCAAGACGGATCGCTTTCGTGCTGCCGTGGTCGCCAAGCCTGTGATCAACTGGTCGAGCTTCGTGCTCACCTCGGACTTCAACAACTTCTTCTACCGCTACTGGTTCGGCGCACAGCCCTGGGAAAAGCCGGAGGAATACTGGCGCCGCTCGCCGCTGTCGCTGGTGGGCAACGTGAAGACGCCGACGATGCTGCTCACCGGCGAAGCTGACTACCGCACGCCGATTGCAGAATCCGAGCAGTACTACCAGGCATTGAAGCTGCGTAAAGTGGACACGGTCATGGTGCGCATTCCCGAGGCATCGCACGGCATGACTTCGCGGCCATCGAATCTGATCGCGAAGGTGGATAACATCCTCGCCTGGTTCGAGAAGTACCGGAAGAAATAGGGAGCACGGACGCTCGTGATATTGTCATTGTGAGATGGGGAATACTCGGCGCTGGCGCGCTCGGCACCATTCTCGGCGCGCATCTTTCGCGAGCCGGCCATGAGGTCGTGATGATCGCGCGCGGCGAACGCGCGCGTGTACTGCAGCGTCAGGGACTGGTGCTCAACGGGCTGTCGGACATCAAGGCGCGCCCGCAGGTCATCGACGATCCTGGAAAGCTGCTCGACACCGACACGCTGATCATCGCCACCAAGGCCATCGACTCCGCGAAGAGTCTCGACACGCTCAAACATCTGCGGCTCGAGAACGCGTTTTCGGTACAGAACGGGGTGCTCAAGAACGAACTGCTGGCCCGCGTCTTCGGATTTTCGCGCGTGCTCGGGGCCATGGCGGATTTCAGCGGGGAGTTGCTGGCCAATGGCGAAGTGAAGTTCACGCGCAACGTCTGCCTGCACCTGGGCGAGGAGAAGGGCGGCAGCAGCGCGCGTTCCGAGAACATCGCGGCGCTCATCGATACCGCGGGTGTTCGTTGTGTGTCGGCATCCAACATCCGCACACGTGAATGGTCGAAGTTCGCCGGCTGGATCGCGCAGTTTCCGCTCGCAGTGCTCACGCGGCAGTTCAGCTGGAAATTCCTGATGGACGAGCGCAGCGCCATGGTCATCGTGCGCATCATGCGTGAAGCTGCGGCGCTGGCCGCAGCCATGGAGATCGACCTTTTGGACATGCCGCCTTTGCCAGTGCCCAGCATCGTGCACGGCTCGGATACGCAGGCCATCGAAATTGTCCGCGGCATCGGCCAGAAGTTTCTCGATAATTCGCCCGAACACCGCATGTCCGCACAACAGGATGTCTTGCGCGGCAGCCGGCTCGAGTACGAAGAAACGCTCGGATACGCGCTGGAAAAAGCCCGAGAGCTGCGCGTGCCGATGCCCACGCTCGAAGTCTGCTATCGCATCATTTCAGTGGCCCACCCGTGATGGGGCGGTGTTTCACACCGGAACGAGGAGGGGATCGATGAAGTATTTCAATCTGGCCGCGGCGGCGTTACTGATGCAGTTGGGCATTGCCCAGGCGGCTGACGCGCCGAAGCCCGCACCTGTAGCCGCCGCTGCGCCCGTAGCGGCGCCAGTGCCGATTGCGCCGCCGCTGGTGGACAAGGCCGTCATCGACACCGCGCTCAAGAGCCTCATCGACAGCAAGAAGATCATCGGCGTTTCAGCGCTGGTGTTCGAACGCGGTCAGGAGGCCTACTTCGGCGCCTTCGGACTCGCCGACCGGGAGAACGACAAGCCGATGGCGCGCGACACCGTCGTGCAGATTTTCTCCATGACCAAGCCGATCACCGGCGTGGCGCTCATGCAGCTCTACGAGCGCGGCAAGTTCGACCTCGACGCACCGCTGTCTGTGTACCTGCCGGAATTCGCCGAGGTGCGCGTTTATGCCGGAGCGGATGCCACCGGCCAGCCGAAGTACGAGCCGCCCAAGCGGCCCATCAGCGTGCGCGACATCCTGCGGCACACTGCCGGGTTTCACGGTGATGGCGCTCCCGAGGCGGTCACCGCTATCTACCGGCAGGCTGTGGCCCGCGATTTCAACAACACGCTCGCCGACGTTTCCGCGAAGCTTGCGCAGGTGCCGTTGGCTTATCAGCCCGGCACCCAGTGGAAGTACAGCGATGCCGTCGACATCCAGGCGTGGCTGGTGCAAAAAATTTCCGGCGTGCCTTTCGATGAATACCTGAGGCTGCACATCTTCCGTCCGCTCGGCATGACGAGCACGCGTCACACCATTCTGCCCACCGATCCGGACCGCCTCAATCTCGCGGCGATGTATACGCGCAACGAAGACGGTACGTTCACGCGCCAGCCGGACGAAGAGGCTTACGGTTTCAACAGTGCCGCGTGGCCGTACAAGCCGGGCAGCTTTGGCCTGGTGTCCACCATCGACGACTACATGAAGTTCGCGCGCATGTTGTCAGGTGGGGGCAAGCTCGGCCGCGCGCGCATCCTCAAGCCCGAGACCGTGAAGCTCATGGCCACCGACGTACTGGCGAAAGAAATCACCGAGAAGTCGTGGCTGCCCGGCAAGGGGCAGGTGGGCTTCGGCATCGATTTCGCCGTACGCATCGCGCCGCCAAGAGACGCCCAGGAATCCTCGGGCGCGGTGGGCGAGTTTTTCTGGGACGGCGCCGCAAGCACGTTGTTCTGGGTGGACCCGAAAAACGACATTGCCGCGGTACTGTTCACGCAGATGCGCCCGTTCGACAAAGTGGGCCTGCACAAGACTTTCCGCGATGCCGTGTATCGCAACGACCCCGTGGCGCTCGCACACTAAATGAACAAGACATTGGGCTTTGGTTTCATCGGCGCGGGAGCCATCGCGCATTTCCACGCCCGTGCGGTGGCCGCGGCAAACGGCGGGCGGCTGGTGGGAGTGGTGAGCAGGACGCGCGCCACCGCTGAAAAGTTCGCGCAGCAGCACTCGATAGGGTTCGCGTCGGATGACGTTGACGAGTTGCTCGCGCAGCCCGGTCTGGACGCGGTGTGCATCACGACGCCGTCGGCGCTGCACCTTGTGCCGGCGCTCGCGGCGATCCGCGCTGGCAAGCACCTCATGATCGAAAAGCCGCTCGATGTCACGGTCGAAGGGACGGATCACATCCTGCATGAGGCCGAGAAGGCCCGTGTACGCGTCGGTTCCATTTTCCAGGCGCGCTTCGGCGATGCCGCGCGCTCGCTCAAGGACGCCGTCGATGCTGGCCGATTTGGCCGCATGGTGCTCGCCAGTTGTTACGTGAAGTGGAATCGCACCACCGAGTACTACACCGGGTGGAAGGGCAAGATCTCCGAAGACGGGGGCGGCGCCGTCATCAACCAGGCCATTCACGGCATCGATCTGCTGCAGTGGTTTGCCGGCATGCCCGTCGAGGTTTTCGCCTGGACTGCGCAGCGGGTTCACGCAATCGAATCCGAAGACACATCGGTGGCCGCGCTGAAATTTGGCAGCGGCGCGTTTGGCACCATCGAAGCCAGCACCGCGCTGTGGCCTGGCTATTCACGCCGGCTCGAACTCTGCGGCGAGAACGGCTCGGCCGTCATGGAGGACGACGACATCACGCGTTGGGATTTTCGCGTCGCGCAGCCCGAAGACGAGAAAATTCGCGCGGCCCGCGAGACCAGCGCCAAGGGCTCGGGCGCGGCGAATCCCATGGCCATCAACTTCGAAGGCCACCTGCGGCAGATCCAGGATTTCATCGATGGCATCCGCGACCAGCGGCCGTTCTTCATTGAAGGCGCCGAGGCCCGCAAGGCGGTCGCGCTGGTGAGGGCTATCTACGACTCAGCGGCGTGCGGCTTGCCCGTCAGGCCGGATGGAGTAGAAATGGGGACACTCCCCATTTCCTAGCAAATGGGGCCGCACCTCCGACCCAGCGCCCTCACATGCAAATAGTCTGAAGACGCTCGCGGGGTATTCGGGGCGCGTTTGCTGGCCAGGAAATCTTCTTCGCCTGCATGCCGAGCTCGACAAGAGTTCCACCGCGGGCCTCGGCGAAATCCGGGTCGTACTCGTAGGCCGCATCCTTCTGCGCTTCCTCGAGCGTGACGATTTCGAATCCTTCGTCATCCAGGATCTCGAACAGGCCCGGCAGGATATGCGAGCTGAACGAGCCCAGGTGCAGCAGCATCACGTGGTGGATGTCGCGGCCAAACACGGCGCGCGAGTTTTCGATCTGGAAGCGTGTGAAGTCGCGCGCGGCGGTGCGGTAACTTTCGTGCAGCCACTTCAGCGATTCTTCGTCCTTCTTCATCCAGCAACGCGCGTGCGCGCTGTTCCAGAAATAGTCCTCGAAGTCGAGCGTGGTCTGGGCGATGCGGTAGCCATTGTTGGCGAGGAAGGCGCGGATTGCGCGGCGCTTCTCGAGCGTGTCGCCCTCGTGCAGGAACGGGTACCTGAACCAGCGCCAATCGTGTTTGCCTCCTTCAGGCATCAGCAGCTCTAGCGCTGGTTCGTTGCGCAGGATCTCACGCTGAAAATCCTCGATGCTGCTCTTGGTGAGGTCGAGGTGTGTGTAGGTGTGATTGGCCAGCGGGTGGCCACCGTTGACCCAGATCTGCAGCGCTTTCGCGCCATCCGGGTTGCGTTCGAGCTTGTTTGCATTGATGAACCCATGCGACGGCGCGATGCGGTGCTTCTTCAGCACCTTTATGGTGTCGCTCGCGAAGTCGGACTGCTTCATGCCCAGCGGCAAGGTGCCGTTGAGGGGAAGATCGTCGAAGGTAAGCGCGACCTTCAGTTTTGGCTCGGCCGCCGCAACGGCGCAGAGGAGCACAAGCATTCCGAAAATGGGGACATGCCTCATTTCGTTGTCACAATTGTTTTGGTTGCCGGAATTGGCGAGCGGTCACCAATTGTGACAATGAAATGAGGCATGTCCCCATTTTCACTTCAACAGGCTGCGCAGCATCCATGCGGTTTTTTCGTGAATCTGCAGGCGCTGCGTCAGGAGGTCGCAGGTGGATTCGTCGCCCGCCTTCTCGGCGGCCGGGAATGCCGCACGGGCGGTGCGCGTCACGGCTTCGTGGCCGGCCACTAACAACCGCACCATGTCGAGTGCATCGGGCATGCCCTCGGTCTCCTCGATGGAGGTGAGTTTTGCGAACTCCTTGCCCGTGCCCGGAGCGGGGTAGCCCAGCGCGCGGATGCGTTCGGCCACGGCGTCGAGCGCAGTCCACAACTCGGTGTACTGATCCATGAACATGAGGTGCAGCGTGTTGAACATCGGCCCTTCGACGTTCCAGTGGAAGTTGTGCGTCTTGAGATACAGCGTGTAGGTGTCGGCGAGCACGCGCGACAGGCCCGCGACGATCTTCTCGCGATCCTTGCCCTTGATGCCGATGTCGATCAGCGGCGCGGCGATCGCGGCCGCGGTGTTCTTCTTTGCCATGACGTGACTCCTGATTTTTCGCCAGTCTAGCGATGCGCCCCCCGGCACGCCATTGAATAGAACCTATCGGTTCGATAGATACGGGTGCGAGTCGCGCTGGTAATGCGCGCGCAATGCGTCGCCGCCCAGATCGCGTTCGAGATCGCGGTACACGGTATGGATGTGGTTGGCATCGTTCTGCGTGTCGTCGTATTCGATGAGCAGCGTCGGGCCGTGGATGCGGTAGTAGTGCGGTTGTCCCATTTCGGTGCCGCCGGCCCAGGCGAAGTGCAGCTTTCCGAAGCCGGCGCGCTCGATGCGC
>DASTTJ010000052.1:0-5036 GCA_035760205.1 Steroidobacteraceae bacterium
CGCCTCGTACATCTGCTGAGTGGTGACGACGATGGCGCCAAGCAGCGCGACGGCGGACAGCGAAGCGGAAAGCACACCGCCGCGATGGCGTCTCACGAACTTGCCGATGCGGTACGGCAGGGTGTCGCGCCTCGCAGCCACGGGTTGGTGGCGCAGGAAACGCTGCAGGTCGTCGGCGAATGCGCCGGCCGCCTGATAGCGCTCCTGGGGAAGCTTGCGGATGGCCTTGGCTACGATGTTGTCGAGGTCGCCGGCCAGCTCTTGTCGCCGCACGGTCTGCACCTCGCTGGTCTCCGACGGCGCCGGCGGATCGCGATTGAGGATCTCGGCCAGCAGTGCGCTGCCGCCGCGATCTGCCGCCTGCACCGCGTGTCGCCCGGCGAGCAGGCGGTAGAGCACGAGACCGAGTCCGTAAATATCCGTGCGCGTCGTGACGAATTGGCCAAGGATCTGTTCGGGTGCCGCGTACTGTGGCGTGAGCGCCGCCGTGCTCGAGCGGGTCTGGTCGGCCTCGTCGTCGGCCAGCCTCGCAATGCCGAAATCGAGTAGTTTGACCACGCCGGCGCGCGTCACCAGGATGTTGGAGGGCTTGATGTCGCCGTGGATCACCAGGTGGCTGTGCGCGTGGGCGACGGCTTGAAGCACGTCGATGAAAAGCTGCAGGCGCGCCGCGAGATCGAGCCCGCGCTGGTCGCAATACGTATCGAGGGGCAGGCCGTCCACATACTCGAGCACTAGATAGGGCTGATGAGTTTCTGGTTGCACGCCGGCGTCGAGAAGGCGGGCGACATTCGGATGATCGAGCTTGCCGAGCAGCAGACCCTCGCGCCGGAAACGGCGCGCGCCCTGCGTATCGAGCGAGGCCAGGTTCAGGAACTTGATGGCAACCACGCCTTCGAAATGTCCGTCGTCGCGTCGCGCACGCCATACGCTGCCCATTCCGCCGCGGCCGGCCTCGGCTTCGACTACGTAAGGCCCGATGCGTGTGCCGAGCAGTGCGGGCATGGGGTGTGCATCGAGTGATTCATACGCTGCACCCTGGAGGAATCCCGCGTCGGCCATACGCGCGCGGTTTCCGAGCAGCGGCCGCACGCGCGCGGCGAGCCCGGCGTCCGAGTCCTGCAGCCGGACGAGCCAGGCCTCGCATTCCTGCGTGCCGAGCGTGAGGGCATGATCCAGTGCCGCGCTCAGTGCGTGCCAATCTGACGTCTTCGTCATCGCGGCCAGTACACGTCATGCCCAGTGCCCCGTCAATATGTACGGGAGCAGCGCCGCGAAGGTGCACACGGTCCGCAGCCTTCCCCCTGGTTGCCAAAGACTTTCTACGGAACAAAGTCTCAAATTCCGGAACTAGCTAGACGCCGCCGCATTGACTGCGAGGGCGCTTGGCCGGTCAATGATGCGGCGCGCCAAAAGTCTGCACCCAGTAAATCTGCCCGCGCTTGGATCCTGTGTTCAAGCCAACACCGATGTGCTGGAACCTGGAATCCATGATGTTCGCGCAATGGCCTGGACTCGCCAGCCAACCGGCAAGGACTTCCTCAGCCGACACGGGGCCGAAAGCGATGTTCTCGCCCGTGAGACGCGGCTGATAGCCGGCGCGCATCACCCGTTCCTTCGGCTGACTGCCGTCGCTGCCGCGATGATCGAAATACTTTTTTCGCGCCATGTCGCGTGCATGACGGGCGGCCGCGTCGTTCAGATCCCGATCGGCAGATAGCGGTGGTGCTGCGGCGAATCGGTTAGCACCGCACCGTCTGCTGCTGCTCCTGGCGACGTTGACCAGGTCCACCACGCGCGCGCGAACGGATAAGTGGGACTCTCGCCCGACCACTGCCTCCGCGGCGTGCGCACCTGAAGTCAGTGCGCCAGCAGCGAAGGCGGCGATTCCAAGGCGGCGCAGTTTCGCCCACCGGTGACGAGAGGGGTATGACATGCCGGCAGTATCGACATGCCACGCTGAATGCCCCATGAATTCGGCGCGGAATTTTCTCAGCTTTACCGCTTCGCCGGTGGGGGCTTCGGCGCAAACAGGATTTCGATGAGCTTGACCGATTGGCGCGGCAGGACCACCCGGAGCTGCGCCTTGCCTGCGGAAGCTCGGGTGATGTCGCGCGGAACGGCGTGCATCTTGGCGGCTGCGTGCAACTTTGCAATCTGGTCCGCCGTTGGCGACTGCGGCGATCCCATGGCGAGCCACGCGGTGTACGCGTTCCCAGAATTTTCGTCGATCGAATATTCAACGGCCTGGGCCTGGCGGGCGGTCTTTGGAAGACCCGCGAGCGTGAGCTGCACGTCCCGGTGGTCTTCGTAGCCGCCGGCCACGTCGTGGTAGTTCCACAGCAGAACGGTGAGACGCGTCTTCGCATCGTCAATCGAAGCAATCGCCCCGAGATCGGGCTCCGCGCGAACGCCGTTGGCGATGATGGCGTCAACGGGAATCATGGACGGTGCATCGACGGCAACGCGCTTAAGCCCGAGTCTGGCAAACAACTCGAAGGTGTTGAGCACCGGCAGTGCGACTTCGTTGGTCGTGAGCGCGCGCAGGCCGTTGAACCAGGGTTGTTCGGCAAACGTAAACGCCCACGAGACGGCGCCCTGCAGATCGCCGCCCGTGCGCGCCAGCAGATCCTGTTTGCGCATGAACGAAGCCGCGGTGTAGGAAGCGAATTGCGATGTCCGGCGGTAGTCGCGCTCGGGATCGAGCGTGGCCGGGCACCCGGCGCAGCCTTCAGGGTCGGATTCACCGATGTAGATAGGTAGCCGGGCGAACTCCGGAAAGCTCGCGATGATCTTGCCGTAGGTGTCTATCGTCTTGAGATGATTCCGCAGATTCATCTCCACGCGGCCCTTCTCGTCGAGCCGCGTGGTGCCCTTGGCGTGGAACGCGACGAAGTCGAGCGGCGCTCCCACGGCGCCGGTCGCGGCGTTCTTGCCTGACCGGCAGTGCTCGAGAAATTCACGCATGAAGACATCGCCGTTCTTCCAGCCCGGATCGGTTACGTGCGGACCGCCGACGCGCGCCTTGGGCAGCGCGCGCTTCACCGCAACAGCGAAGTGGTCGTAGAGCTTGAAGTACTCCTCTTTCGTTCCGCGCCAGTACGGGGATTCGGGCTCGTTCCAGAGCTCCCATAGCCAGGAAGAAGCGCGCTCGACTCCGTAGCGCTCGCCGCTGTGGCGTGCCCACGCTTCGATGAGCGCTTCCCATTTCTGATAGTCCTTGGGTGGATAGAACGCGCCGCCGGACACCATGTCGCGCGGCAGCCCCGATTTCACCAGCGTGGGTGTGTAGGGTTCGGGCTTCGACGAGAGTGCTTGCGGCATGAAGCTCGCCTGCACGAAAGGCTCGAATCCAGGCTTGGTGAGCTCATCCATGATGGCATCGAGTTTCGTCCAGTCGTAACGCGGATTGCCCGCCGCGTCCTCGGTATACACATTCGTGCTCGACCATTTGAGCGCAAGCGTGCCGTCACCGCTGGTGAGCAGGTGATGAACCCGTATGCGCACCGGCTCGGAGCTGAGTGCGTTCAGCTTGCCCAGCAAGTCGCGGCCTTCGCGAGTCAGCGTCGTGCCGGCTTCGTCGTAGCCGAAGTAATTCCAGATGGGGCGGATCTCTCCCACCACCCGGTCGGCATGTACGGTCACTGGAACCTGCGGCGCACCCAGCGCTACGCCGCAAGTGAGATGCAGAAGGATGATCGAGCGCAATACTTTCATGGCGAGATCGTATCGCGCCGCGCCCGGTAATGGCATCGCAGCCGCCGGTGCCGGTTATTTCACCTGCATCTGGCCGGCCGATACTTCGGTTCGAGCGTCCCACCCGCGCAGGACCAGCCGATTGAGCCGTCGTCGGCGCGATACGCACTCAATATGATGGTCTCGCCTTGGGAAAAATTCGGCGCGCCGCGCAAAGTCAGTTCGAAGCCGTCCTCGATCCGCGTGACCACCCCGTACTGACTCACCAACTCGTCTTCGGACAAGCCTATCTGGGAGAAATCGTCCGGATAGGCACCATGTTCTTCGACATAGGGCGCGGCCGCAGCGCGCACTCGATCCAGCGGAGCAAGCGCCTGCATGACCTTGGCGCGGATGGTGTAGTCCTGGTAGGCGGGAATCGCGATTGCGGCAAGCACACCAATGACAGCGACGGTGAACAGGACTCCCGCACCACCGAAACCGGGGATTCCCAGGCGAGGTACGAAAAGGGCGAGTATCCACGCGCCCACATTGCGGCGCGGATGGGGCTCGATGGCAACGCCGTGGTGTGCGGTGGCGTTGGCGAGCCGCTTGCACAGCCACGGGTAGTCATTCGTCAGTTCGTGGAAAGACATCCAGAAGCCGCCGCTCTCCGTGCGTTGCTCCATGAACTCGGCCATGTTGAGCGCAGCCAGCTTCTCGGCCCCGCTGCCGAGAACGCCGAGCGCTGCCTGGGTGTCCTGAACAGAGGGCGACACTGCTGCCCCATGCATGTCGCAGGTGTATTCCTGAGCCCGGCGATAGCCTGCGCCCAGCAAGGGCAGGAACAAGCCGGGCCACTTGAGGAAGCCAAAATCCAGATGGCCGCGCTTGATGTGCGCCAGTTCGTGGCCGAAGTAGAAAGGCAGTGCCCCGTTCCTTCCTTTCAGCGCGTCGATGATGCTGCTGTAGAGAACCACATACTTGCGCCGCAGGAATTTGGTGGCCAGCGCATTCAGCACGCCGTCGCTCATCATCACGTATGCCTCGGGGGGTTCCATCTCGAGCTTGCGGCTGCACTCCAGGAACTGCGCGTACAGATCCGGGAACTGCGTCTCCGAGAGCCGCACTGCATTGCCTTTCAGGTGGGCGATGAACGCCGACTGAGCAAACAGGTAGATCAGGAATGCGAACGGCACGTATATCAGCACCAGCCCGCGCGTGAAAAAGAGAACGGCTCCCCACACCAGGACGCCAAGCGTAAGGACGATGACCAACAGGGGTTTTTCTTGTTTGTAAACGTTATCCATGCTGCCTCCCAAAAAAATGCAGATGGATCATGCCTCACCCGGCGCCCTCAG
>DASTTJ010000053.1:0-11381 GCA_035760205.1 Steroidobacteraceae bacterium
ACGGTGTCGACCGGCGAGCTGCGCTTCCCCTGGCGCGAAGGCGCCGTGGTCGCCAGTGACGTGATCGGTTTCCGCGTCGCCCGCTACGTGGCGCCGGAATAGGAGAGCGGCATGCGTCATCTCATCGGCAGCATCCTCGCCATCGGCATCGCCGGAGTCGCCGCGGTCGCGGCCACCACCGCGCTGCTGAACGCGCCGCTGCGCATTGGCCCCGCGACCGGCACCACAAGTGCGGGGCAGACGCCGGCGCCCACGCCGGAAATTCCCGACGCGCCGCCGCCCAAGGGCGCGAGCGCTCCTGACCCCAACGCGCCTGCCGCGCCCAACGCGTCCGGCGCGCCCGCCGTACCCGAAGGCGAGACCGCCGAAGAGTCCGACTCGGACCCCTATGAAGGCATCGCGCCTGAAGACCTTCCGCCCGATCTGCAATACGACGCTGATGCGAGCGTCAGCTTCCCGACGAATACCTGACGGACTGTCCTGACACTCCTATGTACGGCTTTCACTTCGACCACCACACGTTGTCCATCGCCCGCGATGGCGAGCTGCTCGCCACCGAGCCGCTGGCGGTGGAGACCTCAGCGCGCGATCCGCGCTTCGGACGCGCGGCGCTCGCCGCCGCGCGCAGCCGGCCTGACGAGGTGTCGCTGTCACACTGGCGACAACTCGCGGTCAACGATGCCGCCGCGCGCAACGTCGCGCTCGAGGTTCTCGCGCACCTGCGCGCCCAGTCGATAAGCGAGCGCATCGAGGCCGTGGTGGCTGTGCCTGCCGATCTGGACGCGGCTGCATTGGTGGCGCTGCGCGGAGCGCTCAGTGCCGCGGGCGTGGACACGCGCGACTTCCTCGATTCCGCCACGCTCACCGCGGCCTCGGTGGTCGATCGCAGCCACTATGTATTGCTCGATGCAGGCTGGCGTTCTGCTACCGCCACCCGGGTTTCCGGCGGTGGCGAGTGCATTTTCGAAGAAGCTTTCGTCAGCGAGCGCGCCAATCTGCTCGACGTTTACGACCTGTGGCTCAACGCCGTGGCCGCCGCCATGGTCAAGAACACGCGCTTCGATCCGCTGCTCAGCCTCGAAGCCGAGCAGCGTCTGTTCGCCGATCTGCCGATGCTCGCGGCGCGCGCCGCCACCGAAGGAAAGGTGGAGGCCGTCGTCGAATCCGACGGAGCGCGTTTCGCGGTGCAGGTCGATGCACAATTGTTTGCCGACGCCGCGCAGCCTTTTTATCGCGAGCTCGCGCGCCTGACGCGCAATGCGCGCATCGCAGGGCAGGACGCCGCGCTGGTGCTGCCTGCCGAGTCGCGGCGCTGGCCCGGGTTTCTCCCGCGCCTGCTCGAACTCGAGCAGGACGGACTGGTCATCGTGCCCGCAGGTTTGGCCGCGGTCGCGGCGTCGCTGCAGGCCGGCGATCCGGCAGTCGCGCCGCGCCTGCGGCGCCGGATAGCGCGCGTCAGCGCGCACAGTCTGGTCGCGGACATCGAATACGTGGCATCGGCCAGCACTTCGGCTGCGCGTGCGCTGCCGGTCACGCACATCCTGTTCGGCGGCGATTCCATGCGCTTTCCCGACATGGGCCTCGTGATCGGCACGGAAGAAGTCTCCAACGCGCCGCATATCACGCTGCCGCGCGCGGCGGCGGGTGTGTCGCGCCGCCATTGCTCGTTGCGGCGCGAGGGCGAGCGCACGGTGCTCACCGACCACAGCCGCTACGGCACCTGGGTCAACGGCGCGCGTGTGCGCGAACGCGCCACGGTGCGTCCCGGCGATCGCGTGCGCGTCGGTACGCCGGGCGTGGAGTTCACGCTCATTTCCGCGGCCGCCAGCATTCGCGAGAGCGCGCCGTGAAAAAACGCCGCGCCTTCGAAGTCTTCACGCTGTCGTTTCTCGACTGCATCTGTTGCGGCTTCGGCGCCGTGGTGCTGTTCTACACCATCGTGCAGGCACAGAAAGGCGCGCAGGACATCCTGCGGCTCGACCAGCTCACGGGTGAAGTGAGCAAGCTCGAAGAAGAAGTGAAGGAAGGCATGCGCGGCCTCGTGCAACTGCGCACCACGCTCGAGAAAACCGACGAAGACGCCGCTGCCGCACAAGCGCGGGCGCTGCGCGTCGCCGCCGAACTCAAGCAACGCCGCGAGCAATCGTCGGTGTACGACGATGAGAGCCTCGCCCGCCGAGCGCACATCAACCAGCTCAAGGCCGACATCAAGTCGCTCGAAGAAGGCGTGAAACGCCTGCAGGGAGGCGCGCTCGACAAGGCGCCGGCCGGCGAACGGGTCAAATCCTTCCGCGGCCGCGGCAATCGCAAATACATCAGTTCGCTGCAGATGAAGGGCAAGCGCATCCTCATCCTGCTCGATACGTCCGCCAGCATGATGGACGAGGACATCGCCAAGGTGATCAAGCTGCGCAACCAGCCCGAGCCCATGCGGCGCGCGGCGCAGAAGTGGAGGCGCGCGCTCGACATCGTCGAGTGGGTCACGGCACAGCTGCCTGACAACGGGCAGTTCCAGGTGATCGGCTTCAATGCCAAGGCGAAGCCGGTGCAGGCCAGCACAGGAACTCAATGGCTCAGCAACAACGATCCGCGCGCCATCAACGGTGTGCTGACCGCGGCCCGCGCCATCACGCCGGGTGAAGGCACCAGCCTGGTGAACGCGTTCCTGTCGGTGCGCACCATGCAACCGGAACCCGACCAGATCATCCTCATCACCGATGGACTGCCGACCCAGGGTTCGGTGCCGGCCGCGCGCAAGTTCATCAATTCACGCGATCGCGAAAAACTGTTCGATGACGCAATGAAGATCATGGAGCGCAAGCTGCCGATGGACATCGTCCTGCTGCCCATGAAGGGCGATCCGCTGGCGGCGCATGCGTACTGGCGACTCGCGCGCCGCAGCAGCGGGTCCTACGTCATCCCTTCGCGCGACTGGCCATGAGGAGCACACATGGCACTCGGTAAACGCCGCGAATTCGAAGTCTTCACGCTGTCGTTCCTCGACTGCATCTGCTGCGGCTTCGGCGCCATCATCCTGCTGCTGGTGCTCACCGACATCGGCCAACCCATCGTCATCGAGCGCAGCGAGAAAGACCTGCGCGGCCAGATCCTCGAGCTGCAGCGCCAGTTGTTCGAGCTCCGCGGCGAAACCGATGTTCTCAATCGCGAGCTGCAGGGCCGCATGAAGGTGCTCTCCACCGAGAAACAGCGAGCGGCGGCGCTCGCCGGCGACCTCTCGAAAATCCGCGGCGAGTTCAACGCCAGCAAGGGCGAATCCGCCGTCACCAACATCGTCGAGACCGAGCTCGTGGCCGCGCACCAGACGTTGACCGCGGAGATGCAACGCCTGCTCAAGAACGCGCCGCGGCGCGACCCGAACGTGCTCGCAGTCGGCGGCATCCCGGTGGACAGCGAATGGATCATCTTCGTCATCGACACCTCGGGCAGCATGCAGGCGGACAACTGGGAGAACGCCCAGAACGTCATGAAGGAAATTCTCGACATCTATCCCAGGGTGAAGGGAATCCAGATCCTTGATGACCAGGGCAAGCCCATGTTCGCGAGTACCAAGGGGCAGTGGCTGAGCGACACGCCGGCGCAGCGCGCCAAGATCCTCTCCACGATGGTCAACTGGAAGCCGTTCAGCGACTCGAGCCCGGTCGAGGGTATCGGCGCGGCCGTCCAGGGCTGGTGGTCGGCGGACAAGAAAATCAGCGTCTACGTGGTCGGCGACGACTTCACGGGCCCGTCGGTGGAAGCCGCCTTGCAGGCGGTGCGCAAGTACAACCCGATGGACCGGCAGGGACGTCGCAAGATTCGCATTCACGCCATCGGCATGCCGGCAGGCGCCAGTTCGCCGCCGCGTATCAATCAGCGCTTTTCTGTTCTAATGCGCGCCATGTGCGACGAAAACGAAGGAACCTTCGTGGGTCTCACGATCGGCGGTGCGGGCTGCGCCATCAAGGTCGACGTGTTTGGTCAGCCTCGCTGCATCACGGACGGGTAGGAACGCGTGGACGTAAAACGCATCTCGCAATTCTGCATTTCATTCGCGTCATTGACGCTGATGCTCGGTGGCTGCCAGGCGGTCGCAGTCCGGCCCGAAGGCGAGCTGCCCAAGCCCATCATCGTGCCAACACCCGCCAAGGTCGGAGTGGTGGTCACGAACGAAGCTGCGAACTACGTTCACAAAGAATCCCGTGCCAGTGTCAACTACGAGGCCCAGCTCGGTCCGTCGCATCGGCAATTGGTCGAGGAAATTTTCAGGGCGGAGTTCACCGAAGCGAAGATGTTCGAGACCGTCGATGCCGCGCGCCTCGAGCCCGGCATCATGGCCATCTTCGAACCGCGCATCGAGCAATTCTCGTTCGCCAGCGCGAAGGAGACGGGCGGCGTCTATTGCGCGGTCACCATCCGTTATCAGATCTACATCTACGCGCCGAACGGCGAGCACATCGACACTCTCACCCTCACCGGCTACGGCAGCGGTCCGGCGCCCAAGATCGGCAATGGAGAAGAAGAGTTGGCGATTGCCGCTTACTCCGCCATGCGCGACGCGGCGGCGAAATTTCTCACGCAGTTCCCGACGCTGGAACTCGCGAAACCCTTGCTGGCTTCGCAGGCGTTGACGCCCAAATCCAAACCCGAGCCCGGTTCCCCGGAAGCGGCCGCGGCGGTTGCGGAGATGACGATCGAAGCGGTGCCGATCAACGATCAGCCGGTGGTGGTGGCGACTCCTGAGGCACCTCCGGCGGTTTCGCCACCTCTTTCTCCTTCCCCGATGACGTCCCCGTTTCGGGCGACGTCACTTTAACCAACACTCTTTCGTAGAACACCACATCGTTGGTGGGCACCGCCGCGCCATTCTCGATTCGCGGCGCGAAGCGCGAGCGCTTCATCGACGCCATCGAATTGCGCACGATGTTTTCCGGTACGTCGGTGGTCGGCGAGGTGACGTCGTCGACGCGGCCATCGCGATCCACCTTGAAACGCAACTCCACGACCTTGACCACCGCCTCCGCCGGATCGAGCTGCGATCGATCGATTGAGCTTATCGACGGCCGGTATGCGAGCACGCGCGGTGTCTCGAGCAGTTTCGTGTTGGGTACGAGGGCCAACGCCTTCCACGCTTCTGCGTAGCTGTCGTAGGCCCGGCGCAGGGAGTTTGAAATGAGGAACCAGTCGCCGAGATCGGCGAGAACCTCACCGCGCATCTGTTCGTTCACGGGCTTGTTGCGATCGATGATGTCGAGCGCGGCAGTCAACGAGCTTTCGCCGCGGCGCTGCTGAGTGCCATCGGCGAACACCGGCGCGCCGGTATTGCCGGAATTGAACGTAGCGCCACCATCGGCGCCTTCGACTCCGTAGAAGGCTTCGAGCCGGAACGACCGGGCGATGCCGCGCAACGGCTCGACGCGGCGCAGATCGTGTTCGGGCGCGGATTTGGCCAGAACGGCCAGCGCCCGCTCGTAGATGTTGCGCTCGCTGGTGTAGCGCCGCGCGCCCTCATACCAGAGGGCCAGCTTGTCGAAGCGCGCGAGCAGTTTGATGGAGTTACGGCCGTAGGCTGCCTCTTCGACGCGCATGGCGTACAGGGCTTCCTTCTCCGCTTCCGGATACCGGCCGCTGGCCTCGTACGCGTCGATGAGCGCGTCGATGAACTCCACCTGGTTGATGTTGAAGAGGCCATCGGTGTTGCGCGACAAATCGGCGGCGCGCTTCAGCGCCACCACTGCGGATTCCGTGTCGTTTGCACCCATGAAACTGACGCCGAGGCCATGCAGCGGTCGGATCTGCTGCTTGTCGGCGATGGTGGATTTGGCCTGCAGGATGCGCAGCGTGCGCTGGTAGTTTTCGATGGCCTGCGGGTACTGACCGAGCTTGTAATGAACGGTAGCGAGGTTGGTGAGCGGGTTGGTCAACGGCAGCTCTTCAGCGCCGTATTGTTCTTCGGTAAGGGCGACCAGGCGTTCAGCCAGCGGCTGGGCCTCGGCGTATTTCTTCGCATCGAACTGCTCGCGGAATTGCTTGTAGACCGCCACGCGTTCGGAATCCGAGACCGCGAAAGCGGGCGTCGCCAGCAGACACGAGGCGAAGGAGAGGGCCGTAGCGGTCAGCCACCCAAGCGATTTATCAGCAGCCATGGCCTGCGACTCTACCGCTTTTCAGCGTTTTTCAAACAGGTAATGCGCCGCGAGCGCCGGCACCGGCCTGAGCGTGGCCCGGGGCCGGTCCATGTGCGGGTAGTGCCAGCCCGGCAGTCGCTTTCGCCTGGCTCTCGATGTGCAGCTTCTGCGTGCGCGAATTGGACACCGCGGTGATCTCGGAGCCAGGGTAGTTAGCGGCCATCCACAGGCTCGGGCTGCCCCGGCCGCATCTGGCGCGCTCCAGCAGGCGCGTCGCATCCGACGGTTTCAGACGCGCGAGCTGGAGAAGCACAGGTGAACAGGACCTGGAGGGCGCGTTTGTGCATAGCGGAAGGGGATACGAAAGGCCGCACTCCCTGGATGCACCAGTCAGGCCCGCCGTCTTCCTACAGAACCGGGCGGGAAATTTGAGATGATCGGCCGCAAACAGGAGTCATAGATGCCCAAGCAGATCGGTTACGTCGTCGGAAGCCTTCGAAAGGATTCCATCAATCGCAAACTGGCGAATGCGCTCATCAAACTCGGGCCGCCCGACTTCACTTTCAAAGAGCTGCGGATCGGCGACCTGCCGCTGTACGACCAGGACGATGACAAGGCACAGTCGTCGGAAGTGCAGCGGCTGAAGAGTGAGCTGCGCGCCGTGGACGCCGTGATGTTCATCACCCCGGAATACAACCGCTCGATCCCGGGCGTGCTCAAGAATGCGCTCGATCATGCATCGCGCCCGTATGGGCAGAGCGCGTGGGCGGGCAAGCCGGCCGGCATCATTGGCGCTTCCATCGGCGCCATCAGCACGGCGGTCGCGCAACTCCATTTGCGAACCATCCTCGCCTATCTCGACATGCCCACCCTCGGGCAGCCCGAGGCATACCTCCAGGTGAAGGACGGGTTCTTCGACGAAGCCGGCAACATTGCCAACACGGATACCCGCAAGTTCCTGCACGCATGGATGGACAAGTACGTCGCCTGGGTCAAGAAACTGACCGCCTGACGGCATATCTGCTGATTCAGCGCAGATATGCGAGTGTCGGCGGCCACGTCGTTCGTGGCAGAACGGCGAAATGCCGGCGGCAAAAACATTCACACAGCTTCTGGCGGAGCTTGGCGCCCATGGTGCGGGGCCGCGACGCGCAGCCCGGGCTCATGAAGTCTCAACGCTCATCGCGAGCCTGCTGGCGTCGTGCAGGACCGTGGCGGTGGAGGCGCGCGCCAACGGTGTCGCGTTTCGCCTCCGGGGCGCCACCGAGAGCGCCAAAGAATTTTCGCTCACCTGCGTCCTGCATCATCCCGCGGGCACCGGGCCACTAACTACTGCGGAGCAGGCGGTGGCGGACCGGCTGTGCGAAGGGCGAACGCTCGCGCAGATTGCGCATCTGCGCGGCGTTTCGTCGAATACCATCAAGTCGCAGGTCCGTCAGATTTTTCGCAAGCTCAACGTGAACTCGCGCGTGGAACTGGTGCGCAAGATGGTGACCTGAAGAGCGGACGCACCCGACTACCGAGGCAGGACGAGGAAGTACACGTCAGCCATGAGCGCGCGGCCGGGCTTCGTGCGCTGCGCCGCCCATGCCCAGTACGGAATGACATTCCCCGCGGCATCGACATGCTTGCGGATCTTCGGAATGGTTTCGAGCGAAGTGAGACCCACGCTGCGAAGCGTGCGCATTTCGTCGAAGGTGGAAACGCCGTCGGCGTTGTGGTCTGTCCAGATGCGCAACTGCGGCCAGATGGCGTCCGCTTCGCTGATGATTCCGTCGTCGTTGCCGCCGAGCCTGCGCAAGTCGTACTGCGCCAGTCCGACGAAACCGTTCGGCGCGTTTCGGCTTTCGAGGATCAGCGGTGTACCGACACCAAATAACTCTGCGCCATTGTCGATGATCCCGTTGCCGGTGCGATCGATGGCGAGGAATCCTTCGTCGCCGCCGCGCCGCACCCATTGCACGTGATCGCGCACGCCGTCCGCGTTGACGTCGAAGTACACGCCGACGCCGGCCTGGCCCAGGTTGATGCCATTGTTGCCGAGGTCGATGACGATGGGACTGCAGCCACCGCTGAACGCCTGACTGCCGAGCAGTGCGGCGCCGAGAACGCTCATTTTGAGCGCAGTTTTGAAGATCTTCATGATTACCGTCCTTGGTAGTGAATGTGTTGATGAAGGAGTGCGATCAGGGAAGGCAGCTGGTCCACTCGTCCTCGTCGGCGACGCCTGGGATGTTCATGATGAACGGTTGCGAACCACCCTCACTGCGCTCCCCGCTGCCAACCTGAAAGCTGACACCACCAAACCCTATTGAATATCCGCCTTCCACGGCCCTCGAAGTCCAGTTGTAGACGCAGTTGATGCTCTGGCCGCGCCTTGCCACTTCGTAAAAGCCGGGCATCGAGGCAATGTACGGCTGATATTCAGGAATCGTGACGTAGAGCTGCAGCCCTCCGTTGATATTCCATGTCGACTGAAAGTTCTGGCCTGTGATGGGCACCATGCCCGGTGAGCCGCAACCTGCGGTGTAACTACCGCCGGCATACAACTGATTGAAGCTGGTGCTGGCAATGGCGGTGTGGCCGATTTTGGCTAACGAGCCATTGCCCACCTGGTAAATGGAACCGACGACAGTCCTCAGGTTGACGGCGTTGGCAGTGTGCGGAATCCCCAGTGCTGCGACGAAGAGCCCGAAAAGAAGCGCTCCCGATTTACGCTCGATGTTCATGGCGTACCTCCCACGGCTTCGGCCGTTGCGAGTTGCTCGAAGTCAGCGAGCCGCATGAGCTTCAGCTGCCCGTCGATGCCAGCACGCTGGTCGCTGGGTGCCCAAACGCCTGTTGAGCTCATTTCATCGAAGTAGGCCAGCAGGACCCGCGCGTTCTGGGGTTCGAGCGAATTGAGGAGCGACTCGGCCCACTGGCGTGTTTTCTCCGCCCGGAATTTGTCGCGCTGATAGATATAGGAGAGAACCGCAGCGTCGTCGACCGGGCGTTTGATCTTGTCGTACTTCTTGACGATCTTGCTGAAGCCCAGCGAGATCGGCAGCGATTCCCGCCGGGAAATCTTCTGCGCATCGTGGGTTGATACGAATTCCTTTAGCGGTGCGACGTCTTCGGGCCGGAAACCCCGCTGCACGAGTTCTTCGCCGAAGACCTGCCAATTGACCTGCGGCAGCCACCCGGCGAGCAGTTGGTCGAGCTGATCCCACTGCGGGCTGGCGTCGTAGTCGACGCGGTAGCTGCCGTCGGGCTGCGCCTCGAGCCCCACCGCCGACAGATCGCCCAGCGGCCGGCGAGAGTCGATGGCCTGCTGGATCTGCCAGACCAAATCGAAGCGTTCCGACGCCAACGCGCGATTGCGGATGAGTTCACGTGGTGCTGCCGACTGCAGCGCGCTGAACTTTGCGACGTATGACAGCGCCTGCGAACGCAATGCGCCGGGCTCGCTCATCATGGGCGCCTTGAGCCGTTCATTGAACTCCACCGCCTGCGCGCTGCCCGCGAAACTCGCGAGGACTAACAGCGAAAGCGCCAGGGCGCGTGGATAGCTAGGGACATGCATGTCTTCACTCCTTTTTCGTTAGAGACTTACCGGGAATCCTTTTCCCGTTCCGAAGCATATTCAAAGTGAATTCCGCTGCATCACCCGGTTGGGTGAGCAGCCACCAAAAGCGCGGCGAATGCCCAGCTTCGCTTCCGTGGTGCACAATGCGCCGGTGTTATTGGGTCTCGATCTCATCGGCGTGTTCGTCTTCGCGCTGGCCGGCGCTACAGCCGCGGTACGCCAGCGCCTGGACTTGTTCGGCGTGCTGGTGTTGTCGTTCGCCACGGCCACGACCGGCGGAATCCTTCGCGACCTGCTGATCGGCGCGGTACCGCCGGCGGCATTCGCGGACTACCGATACCTTGCCGCGGCAGTGCTGGCCGGCCTGGTCACGTTCATCTGGCATCCGTTGATCGAACGCATGCGAAATCCGGTGCGCGTGTTCGATGCCCTCGGCCTCGGATTGTTTGCGGTCGCCGGCACGCAAAAGGCTTTGGCGGCGGGACTGCACCCGGTCATGGCCGCATTGCTTGGCATGCTCACGGGCATTGGCGGTGGCGTGATGCGCGACCTGTTGCTGTCGCGCGTGCCGGTAGTGTTTCAGTCCGACATCTACGCAGTGGCGGCGCTTGCCGGCGCGGTGCTCGTGGTGCTCGGCCACTGGTTGCATTGGCCGGCGATGCCCACGGCGATCGCGGGTGCGCTGCTGTGCTTCGGCTTGCGGATCCTTGCGATGTGGTTCAACTGGCACATGCCGAGGGCGCGTCACGAGGGCGGCCCTCACAAGGATTGACCGCAGAATCTTGTTAAGCTTCAGCGCGTGAGTACAACACCAAGAATTGCGCTGGTCGCCGGCGCCACCGGAATGGTTGGCGGACTTCTGCTGAAAACCCTGCTCGATGCGCCGGACTACGCGCGCGTCTATGCACTGACACGCCGGCCGTTCGCCAAGGAACATCCCAAGCTTGCCAATCGCGTGGTGAACTTCGACCGCATGTCGGAGCAGCTCAAAGGACTTATCGCCCAGGACGCATTCTGCTGCATCGGGACGACGATCGCGGAAGCCGGTTCACAGGAAGCATTTCGCGAAGCGGATATCGACGCCGTACTGTTGTTCGCGCGCGCCGCGCGCGCCGCGCAGGCCACACGCTTCGTGGTGGTGTCTTCGGTGGGCGCGAGCTCGCAATCGAAAAAATTCTACCTGCGCACCAAGGGAGAGATGGAAGAGGCAGTGTCAGGGCTCGGATTCGTGTCGGTGGACATCCTGCAGCCGAGTTTGCTGTTAGGGCCGCGCAAGGCGCTTCGTCCGCTCGAGATCGCCGGCCAGATCTTTGCGCCCCTCGTCAATCCATTTCTCACCGGCACGCGGGAACCCCTGCGCGCCATATCGGCGGAGACGGTCGCCCGGGCGATGCTTGGCGCCGCCCGGCGTGGCGCGCGCGGCACTTACCGCTACACCTACGGGGCGATCCGCCAGCTCGCGGAGATTCGTTCCGCTCAATCACTCGCGGCGCAATCGCCCAAAAAGAAGCCTGCCTGAGCCGGGTGCAACCGCATTCGTGACGCGGCGCGCATTTGCGCGGCCCTGCATTCCGTAAAGTCGAAGGGATATCAGGGATGCTTGGTTTGCGTTGCCAGTGCGCAACGCACACTCACGGGATGTGGATGAGCGCCAATCCGTACAACTCGGTCTTGCGCAGCGGACTCAC
>DASTTJ010000054.1:0-16487 GCA_035760205.1 Steroidobacteraceae bacterium
CCGACACCATGAGCGACTCGGCTTGCCGCAGCTGCTGCTCGGCCGCCTGCCGCTGTTGAAAAGTCTTGCGGTTACCCTCGAGAGCCCACGCCTTGCGCTCGCGGTCTCCCTGCTTGGCGAGGAGATCCTGCACCAGCAGTCCGATGATTTCGCGCCCGTCGCACCACAAGGCGCGCAGGTGGAAGAAAACCAGGGTAGATAGGCCGGTATCGGCCGCCTCGAGCCGCTTCTCCAGCGACTCGAGCATTTCCTGCACGCGGCCGGTGGCCGCCTCCTGCTGCTTCAGGCGATCGCGCAGGCGCTGCATCTCGGCACCGAGTTCGTCGTGCTGCTTGCGCAGCTCCGCCCGGCTGCGGAACAACTCGACGACGCGCCCGTCCTCGGGCGGCGTTTCCGCGGCATTGTTGCCACCGAGAAATCCGAAAGTCTTCAGCGCTTTCATAAACCCCTGCGCAGCGGCGGGGGCGTTTGTTTACGCGCGAAACCCGTGGCCACGATCGATGCAGTATTCCAGCCACTTATTTAGCATCGTATTCCGGGCCCAACGCTGATCCAGTTCACGCTCCGCCACGCCCCGCAGGCGGCGCAGGCCTTCGTGTTCGTGCTGCGATGCCCATTCCTGGGCTTCCACGAGCCTGGCGTCGTGATAAACACGCACCCGCATGTCCGGATAGGTTGTCAGGCCGTCGGCCTGCTCAAAAAGATAGGTGAGATCGAAACTCGTGGTGTATGGCGAACGCTCGGTGACGGTGAGACGCAAATCACAGTCGTCGGTGACGTGCGACAGCCGTACATCGGCCAGCGCCTTCAGATCGCCGGCGAGTTGCACCAGACGCAGGTAGTTGCTTTCGTACAGCGACATGAGCGCGACAAAGCTTCGCGGGCGCGAGCGCCAGGAAACGATGGATAACACGTCAGTTAACATTGAGTCCGAATATAGCGGACCAACGCGATCATTCAAGACGCAAAACTCAAGCCAATCGACCGTGAAGCAGTTCGCGGAGCGAGAATTATTTTTCTTCGAACCGGAAAACCTCTTCGAGGTCACGGCCGAGAGCGCGTGCGAGCCGGAACGCGAGATCGAGCGACGGCGAATATTTTTCAGCTTCGAGCGCGATGATGGTCTGACGTGTGACGCCGCAGAGGCGCGCAAGTTCCGCTTGCGTCATCGCGGAATTTTCCTGACGCCAGCGGCGGATTTCATTGCGGACCGCGTGTTCGGTCACGCGTATTCGCGACGGTAACGCACCAAGGTGTACACCGTTTCCGTGAGCGTCTTCGCGATCAGCAGTCCGACGAGCACATTCGCGACGATTAACGGACGCAACCAGGGTGACAGCAGCTCAGGCTGAACCGCCAGCGCCGAAATCAGCCCGACGATCAGCATTGCCAGGAGACCGCTGCCAGCACGGTTGGCAGCGTGTTGAATCCGCAGGTCGCGTTCATCGAGCTCGACTGACTCGCTATTTGCCGCGCGCACCACTCCG
Source organism: Steroidobacteraceae bacterium (assembly GCA_035760205.1). Classification (GTDB taxonomy): domain Bacteria; phylum Pseudomonadota; class Gammaproteobacteria; order Steroidobacterales; family Steroidobacteraceae; genus CADEED01. Next base: position 1,488 of record DASTTJ010000054.1, read on the forward strand.
GCGACAACGATCCAGCCGAAGATCAGCATCCCCAGGTTGATGGCGAAAGGGCGCGATGCCGAATTCGAAATCTGGTCGGCTTGCGCACCCAGGTCGCGAAACGCAATCGTGAAGTTGAGCCAGTGGAGCGCGATGAGCGTGACGAACACCATCGACACCCAGGCCTGACGCTCGGCCAGCGATGCGTCGACAGGAAACGCGGCTTCCGAGTTCTTTGACAGGTGTACGAGGAGAAGCCACAGGGCAGCGTAGAGGACTGCTGAGCCGACCGGCCCGATATCGATCCCGAGCCAGCCGTCAGCTCCGAGGAACATGCCAGCCGCGCCTAGTGCAGCGAGACAGAGCAGCAGCCAGCTTCGGCGGTGAAGGGTCGTCATGGCGAACGCTCCGGAGAGGTCAATGTTTGGTAAACGTTACATTTGTGGCCGCCAATGTCAACTATTCTTTACATTGCAGGGACTTCTTATAGGCGCTCGCCCCGCAGGAAGGGGCAAAGATCGAGATCGATGTTGCCGCCGGAAATCACGAGGCCGACGCGTTCGCCGGGCCGCCCGAGCTTGCCGGCCAGGATCGCGGCGACGGCCACCGCCGAGGAGGGTTCGATGAGCAGTTTGAAGTCGGCGAGCACGATGCGCATCGCGTCGACGATCTGTGCCTCGCTGACCGTGACCACATCGTCCACCCACCTGCGCAGCAGTTCGAAATTGCGCAAGCCGATCGAGCCGCGCAAACCGTCGGCGATGGTTTTTGGCGCGGACACCGCACGGCGCTCACCGCTGCGGAAGGATTGGTACGCGTCGTCCGCCTGTTCGGGCTCGGCGCCAATCACGCGTATGGCGGGCACCGTGCCCTTGGCGGCCAGCGCCGTGCCGCCGATGAGCCCTCCGCCGCCCACGGGCGCGCCGATCACATCGAGTGTCGGAACTTCGGCGAGCAACTCGAGCGCCGCGGTGCCCTGCCCCGCGATGATCCGCTCGTCGTCGAAAGGGTGCACGAGTTCGCCGGGTTCCACGGCGAGAATTTCGGCAAGCCGCTTCTCTCGCGCCGGCAATCCCGGCTCGCAGAGCGCAACGCGAGCGCCCGCGGATTCGATCGCGGCGATTTTCGAGCGCGCCGAATCGCGCGGGACAACGACAATGGCGCGCATACCGCGCGCGCGTGCCGCCAGCGCGAGCGCGTTGCCGTGATTGCCTGAAGAATGTGTGGCCACCACCGGTGTGCGCACCGGATCGAGTTGCAGCAGCACGTTCATGGCGCCGCGATACTTGAACGCGCCGCCGGTCTGCAGGTTCTCGCATTTGAAGTAGACCTGTGCGTTCACGCGTGCATCGAACACCGCCGAGCGCATGACGGGGGTGCGCACCACGTGCGGACCCAGGCGCGCGGCGGCTGCCACGACGTCGGAGAAACCGGGCAGCGCCGCCTTCAAAGCCCCCTCTTTGAAAGCCGGAGGGTCACAGCTTCTGGTATTCCGGTGCGAGGAAATGCTCGCGGTAATACGCGAGCTCGCGAATGGATTCCTGGATGTCAGCGAGCGCCTGGTGCGTACCCTGCTTGGAGAAGCCCGGGATGATCGCGGGTGCCCAGCGGCGCGCCAGTTCCTTGAGCGTGCTCACGTCGAGATTGCGGTAGTGGAAAAACTTCTCGAGCGTCGGCATGTGCCGCGCGAGAAACCGCCGGTCCTGGCAGATGCTGTTGCCACACATGGGCGAGGACCCGGGTTCGACCAGCATGGTCAGCGATTCGAGCGTGCGTTTTTCAGCGCTCGCCATGGTGTAGGTGCTGGTGCGAACTCGTTCGATGAGTCCGGACGCGCCGTGGGTCCGTTTGTTCCACTCGTCCATGGCGTCCAGCACTTCGGGTGGCTGGTGTATGGCGATGACGGGTCCTTCCGCCACGATGCCCAGATCGAGGTCGGTGACGATGGTCGCCATCTCGATGATCACGTCGGTGTCGGGCTTCAGGCCCGTCATCTCGAGATCTATCCAGACGAGATAGTCGCTGCTCTGCATAAGGATTGACGCGATACTACACGAATGATCGATTCTGCCACCGCGGACAAACTCGATGCCGAAGTCATCGCGGCGTTCGGGCGTCACCTGCTGGTGCGGACGGGCGATCAGGTATTGCGCGCGCGGCCGGCCGGCCGCCGTCTGAGCATCGTCTGTGGCGATCGGGTGCGCTGCGAGTTCGACCGTGCGCACGACGAATTACTGGCCGTCGAAGTGCTGCCGCGCAAGACCCTGCTGGCGCGCGCCAACCTGCGCGGAGAGAGCGAACCCGTGGTCGCCAACATCACGCAACTGGTGGTGGTCGTTGCGCCCCTCCCCCAGCCGGATTTTTTCATCGTCGATCGCTATCTGTGCGCGGCAACCGCAGCCGGCATCGCCGGCGCCGTCGCGATCAACAAGTCCGATCTCGATGCAGACAAGATTGTGCCGCAGGAGATCGACGCCTACGCCGCTGCCGGGTACGCGCGCGTAAACTGTTCCGCCACTCACGGGCACGGCCTGGAAGAACTGCGCGCACTGCTCTCAGACGAAGTCAGCGTGCTTGTCGGACAGTCCGGCGTCGGCAAGTCATCACTGGTGAACGCGCTGCTGCCGAAATCGCAGATTGAAACCGGCGGATTGATGCGCGAAGAAGAAGGCCGTCACACCACGACCGCCTCACGTTCCTACCCGCTCGATTCCGGCGGGACGTTGATCGACTCACCGGGCGTCCGGGATTTCGCGCCGGCGATCGAGCAACTGGATGCGGAGACACTCGGGTTCCCGGAAATCGACCGGCGTGCAAGGGCCTGCAAGTTTCAGGACTGCCGGCACATGCAGGAACCGGCCTGCGCGGTAATCGCCGCAGTGGAGGCCGGAGAATTTCTGGCGCGACGTTACGAAAGCTACCGCAGGTTGCGCCGCCGGTATTCCGATCTGATCGAGGCACGCGGCCCGGCGCAACGCAAACGTCGCTAGCCCAGACATCTCGCTGCGACGACACGCGGGCAGAGGACCTCTGCGCCGCGCGTGAATTGAGGAAATCAGACGGAAATTCTGCCCGTCAGCGCATGCGCCAGGGTTCCGCCATCGACGTATTCGAGCTCGCCGCCAATCGGCACGCCGTGTGCGATGCGGCTGGCACGGATGCTTCGCTGCGCCGCGCGCTCACCGAGATAGTGCGCGGTCGTCTCTCCTTCCACCGTCGGATTAGTGGCGAGAATGACTTCGTGCACTTCTCCGGAATCGAGCAGCGCTTCGAACTCGCGTGCACCGATCTGCTCGGGACCGATCCCGTCGAGCGGCGAAAGGTGCCCGTGCAGCACGAAGTACCGGCCGCGGAAGCTGCCGGATTGTTCGACTGCCACCACGTCGGCCGGCGACTCCACGACGCACAACAGCGCCGAGTCACGCGATGGCGCCGCACAGATCGAACAAAGGTCAGTGTCCGTGAGCATGCGGCAGCGCTGGCAACGCTTGATCGAACCCAGACCCGCCGTGAGCGCATCAGCGAGCGCGCGTGCGCCGCCACGGCCACCCTGCAGCAGGTGAAAGGCCATGCGCTGCGCGGTCTTGGGCCCAACGCCGGGCAATGCACGCAGTGCGTCGATGAGTTTGGCCAGCGGAGCGGCGTGCTGCATCTTAAAGCCAGATCCTGTTCAGAATGGCAGCTTGAAACCGGGAGGCAACGCCACACCAGACATCACCGAAGACATGCGCGCCTGGGTCTGCTGCTCGACCTTGTTCACCGCATCATTGACGGCGGCCGCAATCAGGTCTTCGAGCATTTCACGATCTTCGGAAGCGACCTGCGGCTCGATCTGCACGCGCTTCACTTCGTGTTTGCCGCTCATGGTCACCTTGACCATGCCGCCACCGGATTCACCGATGACTTCCATGCTGGCGATTTCGTCCTGGGCCTTCTTCATGTTGGCCTGCAGAGCCATGGCCTGCTTCATCATGTTTCCACCACCACGCATCGCTATCTCCTCCGTCTATTCTGTGGGTCGCACCGATTCGGGATGCAACGTGGCGCCGAAACGCGATTTCATTTCGCGCACCTTTGGGTCGTCTTCGAGCACACGGCGCGCCACATCGAGCGCCTCCGCCGAACGCCTCTCACCATGTTGCGCGGGAGTTTCGACCGGTGCGGCGCCGTCGACGAACTCGAGCTTCACATGGCCGCCCAGGTATTTCATCAACGCCTGGGTGAGGCGCTCCTTGTTCCCGCTGGTGGCGAGCGCGGCGCCACCGCGATCGAGTACCAGGCGAATGAGAGTGCCGCTATGTTCTATCAGCGCACAGTTGGTCGCGAGCTGGCGCGCCGCACCGGTGACGTCGAGATCGCCGATGACGCGCGACCACTGCACCGGGTCGATGGGCCCCGCGGCCGCCGGACGGATGACGGGCGCGACGGTCGCCGAAGGAAGCGCGGAGCTCGCGGTGGCCGACGCCGGACGCGCACCGCCGCCGCCCGGAGTTGCGGCCACGGCTGCGCTGCCAGCGGGTCGAAACGCCAGCATGCGCACCAGGGTCATTTCGAATCCAGTTCGCGGGTCCGGTGCGAATGGCAGATCGCGCCGGCCCAGAATCGCGGTTTGATAGTAAAGCTGCACGTCTTCGGCGGAAATCGCCGCCGCCAATTCTTTCAACAGGACCGCATCGAATAGTTCGTCACCTTCGTAGCCTGGCACCAGTTGCTGGAGTGCGAGCCGTGTCAGCAGTGCGGCGAGGTCATCGAGGACCTGGCCGTAGTCGGGCGAAAACTCCTCGAGCGTCCTGGCGGTGTCGATGAGCTGCGCCGCATCGCCGGTGGCGAGCGCACGCGCAAGCCTGGTGACGTGGTCGCGATCGATCGTGCCGAGCATGCCGCGCGCGCTGGCCTCGTCCACCTTGCCGCCGCCGAACGCGATGAGTTGATCGAGCAGCGACAACGCGTCGCGCATGCTGCCGTCGGCGGCCTGCGCCACCAGGCGCAACGCCGGTGTGTCGAAGGAAATCTTTTCGGCGCCCAGGACCTTGCTCATGTGTTCGCTGATCAGCGTGACCGGCAGGCGCTTGAGGTTGAACTGCAGGCAGCGCGACAAGACTGTGACCGGCAGCTTCTGCGGATCGGTGGTGGCCAGCAGGAACTTGACGTGCGGAGGTGGCTCCTCGAGCGTCTTCAGCAACGCGTTGAAGGAATGCGTCGACAGCATGTGCACTTCGTCGACCAGGTAGACCTTGTAGCGGCCGCGCGTGGGGGCGTACTGCACGTTCTCGAGCAACTCGCGCGTGTCATCCACCTTGGTGCGCGAGGCAGCATCCACTTCGATGAGGTCGACGAAGCGCCCCTCATCGATCTCCTTGCAGGAGGCGCAGGCGCCGCAGGGAGTGGCAGTCACTCCGGTATCGCAATTGAGGCACTTGGAAAGGATGCGCGCGATGGTGGTCTTGCCGACCCCGCGAGTGCCCGTGAACAGGAATGCGTGGTGCACACGCCCTTGCGTCAGGGCATTGCCCAGCGCTTGCCGCACGTGCTCCTGACCGACGAGTTCCGCGAAGGAACGCGGCCGCCACTTACGTGCGAGAGCGAGATAACTCAAATTTGCACACCTTGGGAGGCAGCCCGCACCAGCCGGACTTCGGCGCCCGACATCGCCGCTACCGCTGCTCCCTTCCGGGCCTGACGGGGTTTACAACTAGTCGTCGCGAAGGAGCCGATACGGACTGCCATGGTAAAGAAGTGGCGGACAGACAGGGATTCGAACCCTGGAACACCGTGAGATGTTACTTGCTTTCCAAGCAAGCGCCTTCGACCGCTCGGCCATCTGTCCGTTACCCGAAGCAAACCCCCGTACCCGGAGGTCCTCAAGGGGGGCGAATGATAGCAATAGTTCCGCTATTTCGGCTTGGGAGCGTCGGGCCCTTTGGGATTGGCAAATGGCGGCGGCACGTCGAGACAGGCCTCGTCCTTGCCGCGAGCACGTTCGGGGGTGTCGAGCGGCGGAACTTTGAGCGCATTGCGCGTATCCGGCGGATCGAGGCCGGCAGGCGCCTTGAGCGGCGGCATTTCCCGCGCACCGACATAGTCCTTGTTGTCTTGCTTGCAGGTGGTGCCGCGAGTCTTGCAGCCGGGCAGCAAAACCAGGGCCAGTACGCTGGCGACGAGAATGGCGGGAATACGCATGAGGATTGCGACCTTATCCGACTTCAGGAGTTCATCGGGCTTATTTAACGGAGATGCCGGCTGCGAACAGAGACTCGGCCACGACCGAATGGAACTCCGCCGACAAATCAGTCAGGGGCAGACGCAGCGTGCCGCCAATGAGTCCCATCCGGGCGACCGCCCATTTGACGGGAATGGGATTGGTTTCTACAAAGAGATTTCTGTGCAGAGCCACGAGGCGCTGGTCGATCTGCGTTGCGCCGGCACGATCCCCGAGCAAGGCAGCCGTTACCATATCGGCCATTGCGCGCGGCGCCACGTTCGCCGTCACCGAAATGACGCCGGCGGCCCCGAGGCCAATGGCATCCCGCGCAGTCAGATCGTCGCCGCTCAATACCTTGAAGTCGGCGGCGCAAGTGGCCACGAGCTCGCGTACGCGGGCGGGATCCGTCACGGCTTCCTTGATACCCGCGATGCGCGGCAATTGCGACAGGCGCGCGGCCGTGGCAGGCAGCAGGTCGACTGCGGTGCGGCTGGGCACGTTGTAAAGCAACACGGGAATCCGCGAATTTGCGGCGATCGCTTCGAAATGCAGGAACAGACCCTGCTGTGTTGGACGCACGTAACCGGGGGTGGCGATGAGCAGCGCATCGACGGCGAGCTCGGAAATCCAGCGCGCGCGTTCGACCGATGTTGCCGTGCCGTTGGTGCCTGCATTGGCGATGAGCAACGCGCGCGTACCGAGTACTCGGCGCGCGCTGACCAGCAATTCGCGCAGTTCGGTGTCGGTGACCGTGGCGGATTCGCCGGTGGAACCCGCGACGACGACTCCCGCAGTGCCATTGGCAACTTGGAATTCGAGAAGACGTGACCAGGCGTCGAAATCGATACTGCCGTCCGGCTGCATCGGGGTCACGAGCGCCACCAGGCTGCCGGCGTACATGCGAAATCCGAGGGTCGTGGAAAACGGGCGGGAATGGTACGGGCGCACACCCGCCATTCGCAAGCCAAAAGGCTGCGGTACACTCGCCGCCAGATGAAGCAACACCTCGCCGTATCTGCCATTGGCAGCGATCGCACCGGTATGGTCCACGACCTGACCCGCGTAATTTCGGACTGCGGCGGTTCCATCAGCGAGAGCCGCATGGCGAGCCTCGGCAACGAGTTCGCCATGCTGGTCCTGGTCAGCGGCAACTGGCATTCGCTGGCCAAACTCGAAAGCGAATTGGCCCGGCTGGGTGAAACCAGTGGCCTTTCGCTGCACATGAAGCGCACCGAACCGCGCGCACCGCGCACCGAACTATTGCCATATTCCATCGACGTGGTGTGCCTGGACCAGTCGGGCATCGTCACCGGGCTGTCCGGGTTCTGCGCCAGCCGCGGGATCGACATCGCCGAAGTCTCCACGCGCACCTACCCCGCCGCGCACACTGGCGCGCAGATGTTCGCAGTGCAGATGATCATCAATGTCCCCAAGCGCCTGCAGCTCGCGCACCTTCGTGAGGAATTCATGGATTACTGCGACGCGCAAAACCTCGACGCGATCCTGGAGCCGGTTAAGTCTTGACTGTTGCCGTCGGCAAGAAAGTGCCCGCGTTCTCGCTGCCTGCGTCGGACGGCAAGCCGTGGAAAAGCGCCGATGTGCTTTCCTCTGATAGAAAGGGCGGCAATCTCGTGCTCTATTTCTATCCCAAGGACATGACGCCGGGCTGCACGCTCGAAGGCCAGGATTTCCGCGACCTGCACGCAGCGTTCAAACGAGCCAGGACCACGGTCCTCGGCGTGTCCAAGGACAGCTGCGAGCGTCACGCGAAATTCCGCGCGAAAGAAAAATTCCAGTTCGAGCTGCTCTCCGATGAAGACGAAACGGTTTGCCGGCTCTTCGATGTCATCCGCGAAAAGTCTCTTTACGGAAGGAAGTTCATGGGAATCGAACGCAGCACATTCCTCATCGACGCGACCGGGAAACTCGTGCGCGAATGGCGCAAGGTCCGCGTCAAAGGCCACGCGGCAGAAGTTTTAGAGGCGGCCAGAACACTGTGAGCACCGGCAAACGCGCGGCCGGCGGCAAGCCGGCACCCCTTCACGAACGCCGCCTGTTCGTACTCGACACCAACGTGCTGATGCACGATCCCACGGCAATCTTCCGGTTCCAGGAACACGACGTGTACCTGCCGATGGTGGTACTCGAGGAACTCGATTCGAACAAGAAGGGTTTGTCCGAAGCGTCGCGCAACGTGCGCCAGACCAGCCGCTTTCTCGACGATCTGATGCGTGACGCCACCAAGGATCAGATCGACGCAGGACTGCCCCTGCCCTCCGCCTTCAATGGAAATGGGCACGGCGCCACCGGCAAGGCAGGAGCCGGCAAGGCCGGCCGCCTCTTCTTCCAGACGCGCCAGCTCACTTCCGCGTTGCCCGACTATCTACCCGGTCATGGCGCCGACAACGCCATCCTCGCACAGGCCCTGGCGCTGCAGGCGCTTCATCACGAAGCCCGCGTCACGCTGGTGTCCAAGGACATCAACCTGCGCATCAAGGCCGCCGTGGTCGGAGTGCATGCCGAGGATTACTACAGCGACAAGACCATCGAAGACGCCGACGTGCTCTACACGGGGCTCGCGGCGCTGCCCACGGACTTCTGGGAGAAGGCCGGCAAGGACATCAAGTCCTGGAAAGAAGGCGGTCGCACTTTTTACCAGGTGACCGGCCCGATGGTGGCCGAGCTCCACGTCAATCAGTTCGTTCACGAAGCCGGCGAATCGGGCATCGAAGCCATCGTCCGGCGCATCGAGGCCGGCACCGCCACGCTCGAACTCGCGCGCGACTTTCGCGGCGAGCGTCACAGCGTCTGGGGTGTGAACGCGCGCAATCGCGAGCAGAATTTTGCGCTCAATCTGCTCATGGATCCGGAGATCGACTTCGTCACCATCCTCGGGCCCGCGGGCACCGGCAAGACGCTGCTCACGCTGGCGGCCGGGCTCATGCAGACACTGGAATCGAATCGCTTCGCGGAAATCATCATGACGCGCGTGACGATCCCACTCGGTGAAGACATTGGCTTCCTGCCCGGCACCGAGGAAGAAAAGATGGAGCCGTGGATGGGCGCGCTCATGGACAACCTCGAGGTGCTCACGCAGACCGGCGAAGGGGGTAACTGGGGCCGCGCCGCCGCCAACGACCTGCTGCGCAATCGCATCAAGATCCGCTCGCTCAATTTCATGCGCGGGCGCACCTTCCTGAATCGTTATGTGATCCTCGATGAGGCGCAGAACCTGACACCGAAGCAGATGAAGGCTCTGGTCACACGCGCGGGCCCGGGTACCAAGGTCATTTGCCTGGGCAACATTGCGCAGATCGACACCCCCTACCTCACCGAAACCACGTCGGGATTGACCTTTGTCGTGAACCGCTTCCGTGGCTGGGGACATTCGGGCCATATCACGCTGGTTCGCGGCGAACGCTCGCGGCTGGCGGATTTTGCCTCGGAAACCCTCTGAAACTTAAAGGCCCCACGTCGGGTCCAAATCTGCGATGACAACCGGGCTCAAAAAACTCATCGTCGGGCTGTTGTCGGTCCTGCTGCCGCTGCAGACGCTGGCGCAGTCGGCAACCGCCAACGACCTGCCTGACATCGGCAGCCCGGCGTCGTCCACGCTCTCGCTCGACGACGAGTTCCATATCGGGCTGCAGGTCATGCGGCAGCTGCGCGATGAGGGCCAGATACTCGAAGACCCGGAAGCCACTGAATATCTCCAGGCGCTGGGCTCGCGCATCGTTGCGCAGGCCACCGGAGATTCCGCGCAGCGTTTCTCCTTTTTCTTCGTGCAGGACGACTCCATCAATGCCTTCGCCCTGCCGGGCGGGTTCATCGGCGTAAACCACGGACTGGTGCTCGCCACGCGCAACGAAGCGCAGCTCGCCGGCGTGCTCGCTCACGAAATCGCCCATGTCACCCAGCGGCACATCGCGCGCCGCGTGCGCTCCCAGGGGCGGCAGAGCATCGCGACGATGGCCGCCATTCTCGCGGCCATTCTCGTGGGTGCCGCCACGGGCTCGAGCGACGCCGCGCTCGGCGGCATCTCCGTGGCGCAGGGCGCGGCCATGCAGCAGCAGATCAACTTCACGCGGGCGAACGAGAACGAGGCCGATCGGGTCGGCATGAGCTTCCTCGCCGCAGCCGGTTTCGATCCCTATGGCATGCCCGATTTCTTCGAGACCATGGGCCGGCGCAACGCGATCCTCGCCACCAACCGCAATGCGCTGCCGGAAATCCTGCAGTCGCACCCGGTGACTACGAACCGCATCGCCGAATCCCGCTCCCGCGCCGCGCAGTTCAAGGAACTCAAGCAAACCGCCGAGAGCGTCAGCTATTCGTTGACGCGCGAGCGCCTGCGAGTACTGGGCACACCGGCGGAAGACAACGTGCGCCGCTACTACATGGAGCGCCGCGAACAACAGGACCAGACCGTGGGCGAACGCTATGGCGAAGCACTGGCTAGCTACCAGGGCGGCAGTTCGCGTGCCGCGCTCGACGCCCTGACAGAACTCGCGCGCCAGTATCCGCAGGTGCCCATGCTGCAATCGACGCTCGGCCAGGCGCTCATGGGTTCAGGGGAAACCGAAGAAGCCCTCGGCACCTTCCGGCGCGCGCTCAATCTTTCGCCGCGAAATATTCCGCTCACCATGCGTTATGCCGATGCCTTGCTGAAATCCGACCAGGCGAAAGCCGCGCATGCGGTGCTGCTCGACCTTTTCAACAACGTCGCGCCGACCCCGGAGCAGATCCGTTTCACGGCGCTCGCCGCCAGCAGCGCCGGCGACACCGGCGATGCCGCTTACTACATGAGCGAGTATCACATCGCCACCGGCAATCTGCCGCTGTCGGTCGCGCAGCTCGAAATGGCACTGGCCGCGCCCAACATCACTGCAGTTCAGCGTAGCCGCTTCCAGGCCCGCCTCGATGAAGTGCGAGAAGTGCTGTTCTCCGATCGAAAACGGCGCAAAAATCAGGAGCAGCAGAAACCCCCGGAACAGGAATCCCAGCGTCCTGGCGCGGGTCGGGCTGGTACAATTTCGCGATGAAATTTCTGCTCACCTTGCTCTCCTGCCTGATGGTGGGAGGCTGCGCCGCGCTGCCCTCGGGCAACCCCGATCCACGCGATCCCTGGGAGCGTTTCAACCGCGCCACATTCAAGTTCAACGACGCGCTCGATCGCGCCATTGCCAAACCTGTGGCCAAGGCCTACGTGAAGGTCACCCCACGCCTGGTTCGCACTGGCGTCAACAATGCGTTCAACAATCTCGATACCGTCCCCACCATCATCAACGACGCATTGCAGGGCAAGTTCCGCCAGGCCGGCCACGACTCGGCGCGGTTCCTGCTCAACAGCACGCTCGGGCTCGGCGGCCTGTTCGATCCCGCCAGTGCAGCCGGGATCGAAGCCAACGACGAGGATCTTGGACAAACCCTGGGCAAATGGGGCGTGAAGCCCGGACCCTACCTGGTGCTGCCTGTGCTCGGGCCCTCTACGGTCCGCGACGCGTTCGCCCGCGCGGCGGACACCTACATGGAGCCGGTGGCCTATCTCTCGGACGAAAGCACGCGCTACCTCATCCGCGGCGTCGACCTGCTCGATCAGCGCGCCGGCCTTCTCGAGCTCGACGCGCAGATCGAACGAAGTTTCGATCGCTATGCGTTCGTGCGTAATGCCTGGACTCAGCGGCGCGAATATCAGGTCAAGGATGGCAATGTCGAGGACCAGTCGCTCGAACTCGAACAGGAGTTCATGGACGAACCGGCACTGGAACCTGCCCCCGAAGCGCCACCGCAATAGCCAGACTAAGGGCGACAGAGGGCGAAGATGACGAACAACCAGACGGACCCGGACAGACTTCCGCCATTGCTGTTGCTGCATCCGGACGACAACATCCTGGTCGCGAGGCGCGATATTGTGGCCGGCGAACTCGTGGAAATGGACGGGCAATCGTTCAACATGCCCGTGGCCATCGAGCTGGGCCACAAACTCGCGCGCCGCGCACTTGCGGCAGAAACTCGCGTCCTCAAGTACGGGGCACCCATCGGCTCCATGAAAACGGCGGCGGCTCGTGGCGAGCATGTCCACCTGCACAACCTGCGCAGCGACTACCTGCCCTCGACCTTGCGTGGCATGGACAAGAAGACGGACGGACACTGATGAAAGGATTTGCCAGACGCGACGGCCGAAAAGGCATCCGCAACGTGGTCGCGGTTGCATATCTGGTCGAGTGCGCTCACCACGTGTCGCGCCTCATCGTGCAGAAGTCCGGCTTTGACGACGTCCACCTCATCGGTTTTCCCGGCTGTTATCCCAACCAGTATTCGCTCGAAATGATGCAGCGGCTTTGCACCCACCCCAACGTCGGCGCCGTACTGCTCGTGTCGCTCGGCTGCGAAGGATTCAATCGCGAACAGTTGCGCAGGACCATCGCTGCAAGCGGCCGGCCCGTAGATCTTCTCGTCATCCAGCAATCCGGTGGCACCACCCGCACGCTCAACGCGGGTCTCGACGTCGTGCGCAAGATGCGCGCCGAGCTCGCCCGACAAACTACCGTGCCCATGGCCTTCGACGAACTCATCGTCGGCACTGTCTGCGGCGGCTCGGATGGCACCAGCGGCATCACCGCCAACCCGGCCGTAGGCCGCTGCTTCGACTGGCTCATCGAGAAAGGCTCGGCCTGCATCTTCGAGGAAACCGGCGAACTCATCGGCTGCGAGCGCATCATGGCTTCCCGCGCCATCACGACCGAGCTTGGCCAGGAAATCGAAGCCTGCGTCGACAAGGCCGCTAACTACTACCGCATCATGGGTTACGGCAGCTTCGCCCCCGGCAATGCCGAGGGTGGCCTGACGACGCTCGAGGAGAAATCCATGGGCGCGTATTCCAAGTCCGGCTCCTCGCCCATCAGCGGGCTCATCAAGCCCGGCGACGTACCGCCGCGAGGTGGCCTCTACCTGCTGGATGTGGTCCCCGACGGCGAGCCACGCTTCGGCTTCCCCAACATCTCCGATAACGCGGAGATCGTCGAACTCATCGCCTGCGGATCACACCTCATCCTGTTCACCACCGGCCGCGGATCGGTGGTCGGTTCGGCCATCTCGCCAGTCATCAAGGTCTGCGCGAATCCCGACACCTACGACCGCATGGCGGACGACATGGACGTGAACGCCGGACGCATACTGCGCGGCGCCGAGCTGGATGACGTGGGGCGCGAGATTTTCGAACTGGTGCAAAGCGTCGCCGATGGCGAGCTGTCGAAGTCCGAGGCTCTTGGACACCAGGAATTCATTCTGACCTACAAGCAATTCGAACCGATCGGCCCGGCTTGTCTGCCCGCCGCATGATTTCAAGGGGATTCATTTGAAACTGGTACGTTTTGGTTCCGCCGGCGCGGAGCGCCCCGGGCTGTTGAATGCGGATGGCAGCATTGCCGATCTGTCTGGCGTCATTCCCGATCTGGCGGGCGCGGCATTGGGACCCGAATCGCTCGCGAAACTGCGTGGGCTCGATACCCACAAACTTCCACGCGCCGCCGCTGGCACGCGCCTCGGCGCCTGTGTTGCGGGCGTCGGCAAATTCATCGCCATTGGCCTCAACTACGCCGACCATGCCGCGGAAACCGGCGCGAAAATTCCGAGCGAACCCATCGTGTTCATGAAAGCCACGAGTTGCATCGTCGGCCCCAACGACACGGTGCTGAAGCCCCGCGGCTCCATCAAAATGGATTGGGAAGTCGAGCTCGGTGTCGTCATCGGCAGCGTCGCGCGTTACGTGAGCGAGGCCGATGCGGCCAGCCACATCGCCGGCTACTGCGTCATCAACGATCTCTCGGAGCGGCATTTCCAGCTCGAGCGCGGCGGCCAGTGGGACAAGGGCAAGGGCTGCGACACATTCGGTCCCTTAGGTCCGTGGCTCGTCACATCCGACGAAGTGGGCGACCCCGCCAATCTTTCCATGTGGCTCGACGTGAACGGCACTCGCCGCCAGAACGGCTCGACGTGCACCATGATCTTCAAGCCCGCGTTCCTCGTGCATTATCTGAGCCAGTTCATGAGCCTGCATCCGGGCGACGTGATCACCACGGGCACGCCGCCCGGCGTCGGCATGGGTATCAAGCCTGTGCCTATCTTCCTTGACGTCGGCGACGTGATGGAACTCGGCATCGAAAAATTGGGGCAGCAAAGGCAAGTGGTCGCCGCCGCATAGAGGGGTTTCACTCCGATGCCCGTCATCACCAGCATCGGAGACCTGAGAGAGATCGCGCGGCGGCGCGTACCGCGCGCGTTCTTCGACTACGCCGATCGCGGCTCGTACGACGAGCGGACGATGGCGCGCAACGCGTCCGACCTCGCCGCCATCCAGTTTCGCCAGCGTGTGATGGTTGACGTCTCGCAAGTCGCAACCGGCACCACGGTGCTCGGCGAGCATTGGGCCATGCCCGTGGGGATTGCTCCCACCGGCCTCATGGGACTTTTTCACCGCGACGGCGAGATCCATGGCGCACGCGCCGCGCAGGCGGCCGGGGTGCCGTTCACGTTGAGCACCATGTCCATCTGTTCGATCGAGGACGTGCGCGCCGCGGTTGCGGGAAACTTCTGGTTCCAGCTCTACCTCATGCGCGATCGCGGGTTCAACGAGTCATTGATAACCCGAGCCCGCGCGGCGCACTGATGCTCACGCTCGATCTGCCGTTGCAGGGGCTGCGGCGCCGGGATGCGAAGAATGGCCTCTGCGTGCCACCGCGGCTCAACGCGGCCAACGGCTGGGAAATCCTCATGCGTCCGCGCTGGCTCGCCGGCGTGTTGTTAGGCAAGCGCCGCAC
>DASTTJ010000055.1:0-8570 GCA_035760205.1 Steroidobacteraceae bacterium
TACCGAGTTGCCGAGATTGATGAGCACGTCGGCATGCCCGTTTGGCAGAGGGCCGGTAGTCAGAGCGACGGGTGAATCACAAACGCCTTCCGCGGTAACGGTGTCGTGGGGCACGAAACTGCCATCGCCGAAGGTCCACAACAGGTCATCGAACTTCGGCAGCAGCGCGACATCGTCGAACAGCACGACGACGGCTTGTTTGGCGAGGTAGGCTTTCTCCGCGACGCGGCAGGCGAGACGCAGGCGCGCATCCGCGCCCGCCGTCTCACTCACGTAGAAATCGACGCGGGGCGGCGGCACCTGGATTCAGCGCGCTGTCGCGCGACGCAGCAGGAACTCGAGCAGCATGGCGCTGGGACGGCCGGTGCTGCCTTTGCCGGCGCCACCCTGATAGGCGGTTCCGGCGATGTCGAGGTGCGCCCAGGTGAGGTCTTTCGTGTACTTCGCGAGGAACGCGGCCGCGGTGATGGAGCCGCCATCGCGGCCGGCGACATTGGCCATGTCGGCGAAGTTGCTCTTGAGCTGCTCGCCGTATTCCTCGGTCAACGGCATGTGCCACGCGCGGTCATCGACCACGGCGCCGCAATCCACCAGCTCGCGAGCCAGGGAATCGTCGTTGGAGAAGACGCCGGTGTGGTGGGTGCCGAGTGCGACGACTATGGCGCCCGTCAGCGTGGCCATATCGACCACGACATCGGGTTTGAAGCGCCGCGCGTAGTGCAGGGCGTCGCAGAGAACGAGACGGCCCTCGGCGTCGGTGTTGAGAATTTCGACGGTGAGTCCGGCGGCGCTGGTGACAATGTCGCCCGGCTTGATCGCCCGTCCATCGGGCATGTTTTCGCAAGCCGCCACCAGGCCGACGACGTTGAGCGGCAGGTTGAGCTCGGCCACGGCCTTCATGGTGCCGATGACGCAGGCCGCGCCGCTCATGTCGAACTTCATTTCGTCCATGGTCGGCGGATCTTTGAGCGAGATTCCGCCGGTGTCGAAGGTGATGCCCTTGCCGACCAAGACCGTGGGTGCGCCTTTGGCGCGCGGGTGCCGGTGCTCGATGACCAGGAAACGAGGTGGCTCTTCGCTACCCTGCGTGACAGCCAGAAAGCAGCCCATCTTTTCGCGTTTGATCTCGGGCAGGCCGAGCACTTTCACGCGAAGGGATTTGTAGGACTTGGCGAGCTCCTGTGCGGTCTTGGCCAGATACGAGGGCGTACACACATTGCCGGGCAGGTTGGCGAGGTTGCGCATGAGCGCGGCGCCCAAAGCCAGCGCGCTGCCCTGAGCGCAACCTTTCTCTATCGCCGCCGCGGCCTTGGCGGGAGCGGCCACGATGACGCGCGTGAGCGCGTGTGCGCGGGGTTTCTTGCCGCTCTTGAGGTCGTTGACCCGATAGAGCGTATGCCCGGTGATTTCGGCGACCGCGCGTCCCAGGCGTTCGTCGGAGAGCAACTTGGCGGTGGGACGCGGCAGAGCGAGCGCCAGCACGCCGATGCGCGTGCGTGTAGCGGCACTGATGGCGGCGGAAACGGCGCGGCGCCATGCCTTGCGTGTGATCTCTTCTTTCGAAGAAGGGGTCTTGGCGCCGATGCCCACCAGCAGCACGCGTTCGGCGCGCATGCCGTCGAGGTCGGTCAGCAGCCAGGTTTCGCCGGCCTTGGCAGTGAAGTCGCCACGCTTGACCAGCCGTGAGAGCTTTTCCCGACAGCGCAGGTCGAGAACCTTGGCTTCGGGGGTCAGTTCGCCGTCATCGTGAACGCCGACGGCAACACATTCGGTGGAAAGATCGGCAAGCCCCTGGGTCCAGATTTCGAACTGCATGTTCACGCTCGCATTGTCGCGGAGGGTGGGGTGTTTTAAGGTCGCGAAGTGTAACTCAAGTCGGTTTGGGTGGTCTGTTGCTGCGAATTCTCGATCGCTACATCCTGCGCGAAGTCGCCATGAGCTGGTTGTCAGTGTCTGGCGTCTTGCTGGCGATCATGCTGACCGACCAGGTTGCTCGCGTGTTAGAGCGCGCGGCGGAGCGTCAATACCCGCGCGGTGTGGTGTTCGAGCTCATCATGCTCGGCGCCGTACAAAGCCTGCCGTTGGTACTGCCGATCGCCCTGTTGCTGGGTATCGTGCTGGCGCTCGGGCGCCTGTACCACGACAGCGAGATGACGGCAGCACAGGCCTGCGGCACCGGGTCGCGCATCGTGGTGTTGCCGGTCATGTTGTTTACGGCCGCGCTTACCGTGCTGCTGGCGTACATCTCCCTGCAGGTCGCGCCGGCCGCCGCCGGGCGCATGCTCAATATCAGCAGTGAGGCATTGCGGGCCGGGCAGTTCGCGCCCATCAATGCCGGCAAGTTCAGCACCTTCGGTGGCGGCAGCACCGTGGTGTATGCCCAGTCCGCGGACAGCGACGGCACGCTGCGCCGCGTGTTCGTTCAACGCTCACGCGACAACGTGCTCGAGATCGCGCTCGCACAAAGTGCCACGCATTCCTATTCCGAAGGCGGCGATCTGCAGATCATCACGCTGTTCGACGGCCAGCGTTACGAGGGCATACCCGGCGAGCGGCACTTTCGCATCGTACGTTTCGCCGAGAACACCATACCGGTGCGGCTGCCGGCAATGTCAGGCGGAGCCCTGAAGTTGGAAGGCATCCCCACCCGCACACTGCTCGCATCGAGCGAGCGCGAGCAACTTGCCGAGCTTCACTGGCGGTTGGCGCTGCCCATCATGGCGGTGGTCATGGGGCTCATCGCCGTGCCGCTGGCACGCTTGCGCCCGCGGCAGGGACGTTACGCGCGCGTCGGTTTCGCCATCCTGATCTTTTTCCTCTACATCAATCTCGCCATCGCCGGAAAGAGTTGGATCGAAAGAGGGGTGTTGCCCGTGTGGCTGGGGTTGTGGTGGGTACACGCGACGGTCGCGTTGTTTGCCGCGACGCTGCTCGTCGTGCCCAAAGTGCTGGCGCGCCTGCGTTACCGCCGCAATGTGACTCGCGGTATTCCCCCGGTGGCGGCCACATGAACCTGCTCGACCGCTACATCATCCGCGCCGTGCTCGGCGGTGTCTTCGTCGTGCTGGGAGTGCTGCTGACGCTGGGTGCGCTGTTTCTGTTCGCCAATCAGCAGGACGACATCGGCCTGGGCACCTACACGGCGCTGGACGCCTTCTGGTTCGTGCTGTTGAACGTTCCGCAGCAGGTGTACGAGATGATGCCCATCGCGGTCCTCATCGGCGCGCTGCTGGGCCTGGGCACGCTGGCGCGCGGCAGTGAGCTCACGGTGATGCGCGCGGCCGGCATTTCGGTGTGGCGCATCGCCTCGTCGGTGGCCGTGGCCGGCGTGATGCTGGTGATGCTCGCCGTGGTGTGCGGCGAATTCCTGGCGCCGCCGCTGCAGGCCATGGCCAAACAACAAAAGCTGTTAGCCAAATTCTCGACGATCACTTTTTCAGGCCGCGGTGGGCCCTGGGTGCGCGATGGCGATCTCCTCATCAACGTGTCGCAGCAGTCCGGAGGCGGTGAGTTCGGCGGCATGCGCATCTTCGAGCTGACGCCCGATCACGACCTCAAGTCGGTGGCGACCGCGACCACTGCCATCGTGCAGCCCGACGGCACCTGGAAACTGGCGCACTACGCCAGCACCACCTTCGGCGGCGGGCGCATCGAATCCGAGCGCGAGGACAGTCGGAATTTCGAGTCTGCCGTGGGCGGCGATTTCCTGGCGCTCACGGTGTCATCGCCGCGCCAGCTCGAAACCCGCGTGTTGTGGAATCTCATCCAGCATCTGAAAAAGAACGAACTCGATTCCACCGAACAGGAGTTTGCGTTCTGGTCGCGCATCGCGCGCACCGTGGCCATCCTGTTCGCCACGTTGCTCGCCGTTCCGTTCGTCTTCGGTGGGCTGCGCTCGGCCGGCGCCGGCGCGCGCACGCTGCTCGGGGTGCTCATCGGCGTGATCTTCTTCCTTGCGCAACGCCTGCTCGAAAGCGGCGCCGTGGTGTTCGATGCCAGCCCGGTGGTGCTCGCCTGGGTTCCGACCGTCTTGTTAGGCAGCGCCGCGTTGATACTGATAGCGCGAACGCGTTAGCGCGTCAGGGCTTCTTTTCGAGCAGTTCTTCGTGCTTGCGGAACAGGGCTTCGTACTTGTACGCGGGGATTTCGTATTCGACGCCGTGGGTGCGCGCTTCCAGTTTCTCCACGGTCTGATCCGTTGGCTTGGCGTCGGGTGCCGCCGGCGGTACTTGCGCAAACTTGGCGGCCAGCTCCGGATCGCGTCGGGCCGTAACGGATACGAAAGCTTTCTCACCTTCGCGGTGGCCCGAGAACAGGATGACCTGCCCGTCGAAAGTGCGGTAGGTGGCGGTATCGGTGGCGGCGGCAGCCGGCGAGGGCGTGGCGCGCACGTCGTCGAAGGAAAAGGCGGCGAGAGCCTCGGTCTGCGTGCTCAACGACATGGAGGTGGCGGCCTTGCGCCCCTTCGGAACCGGGGTCAAGGTGAGATCGGCATCGGCGCGCTTCGCGCGCGAGAGTAGATAGGCAGGACCGCTCGCGGGCTTGACGGCCACCTCGTGCACGCTGGCGCCCGGGACGTCGGTCAGCAGGCGGTCTATCCAGCGCTTCTGGTCGGGGTCCGCCGCGATGAACGGCTCGGCCAGCGCGCTGGCGGCTTCGGCCGGCTTGCGCACGTAAACGGCACGCCCGTCGGCACCCTTGCCGACGATCAGCGACCAGGTCTTCTGGCCCGCCACCACTTCCACCAGGGTGCTGGAGGCGGTGGGGGTGTCGGGCGGCTCGACGCCGAGCCGGGCGTAGTTAGCCGGGTCCTGGGTCTTGCGTTCGATGACCTTGAGGCTGGCGAGATTCAGCACGAGTTCGCGTACGCGCGCCGCGTCAGCGGGGTACTGTCGTTCCACCACCTTCCAGCCATCGGCGGACCTGGCCAGCGTGGTACGGCTGCCATCGCCCTTGGAGACGCGGACTTCGGTGACTTCCGCGAGCGCGGGCTTGAGATCGGCGAACATGGCGCCACCGCCGAGGTCCGCTTGTTCGCTCGTACGGTTCGTCGAAATCCACACACCCGCGGCGAGGACTACCGCGGTTGACGCGGCCAGCGCGATGAACTTCTTCGGGTTCATGCCGCGCTTCCCTTGCGGAGCATGGCGATGGCATGGCGCCGGCGCTTGCGCCACAGCGCCATCAGCAGAGCCAGCAACGTGACCACGAGCGGCATCAGCAGCACGTTGAGGAGCTTCATCTTCGTACCCAGGGACTTGATTTCGAGCTCCAGGTCCGCCTTCGTCTTGCGAAGCTCTTTGCGGATGCGCAGCTTGTCTTCCTGGAAGCGTTCGATGGCAGCCGCCGCTTCCGGCGACAGAATGGCTTCACCGCCACCCGGTTGTGCGCTTTGCAGTTTGTTGAGTTGCTCTTCGGTCTGTTGCAGCTGTGTCTCGAGCTGCTGTTCGGTGGAGCGGAAACGCGCGTCCGCGGTGCGGCGCAGCGCTTCGACGCGCTCGAACGGCCGTGAGTAGGGTGCTCGACCCCGGATGCTGATGAGGTCGGCGCTGCCGCTCAGGTTGTCGAGCGCGTTCCACACCAGTTCGCCATTGTTGGCGAACGGCTGCGCTACCGTCTGACCGAAGAAATTGCGCTGCTGCACCCACATGAAGTCGGACAGCAGGTCCGAATCCGCAATCACGATGATGTTCAGCGGCTGAGTGGTCGATTTCAGCGCGTCCGTCGCCGCGACGACGCCCGCGGGCGGGCCATCGGGATAGGCGCTGGCGCCAGTTCCCGAGATGCGCGCGGCAATGACCAGTTCACCGCTTGGCTGGAAGCCGTCGCGCAGCGAACCCGGGTCTTCCAACATGGCGAAGCGCTGCGCGGGGATCAGACCGGCCTGCGCGCTGGTACGGATCAGCGGCTCGAGCTGGAGCTTGCTCTGGCCATCCTTCGCGGCGATCGGCTTCAAACTACCGGCGGTCGCCAGGTTGAGCGTGTCGAGCCTCGCGGTGACGACGTCTTTCGCCATGCTGCTGTTGTCGAAGCCGAGGATGGCGATGTGCTGCGACGGGGGTTCCCCTTCACGCATCGACACCGTGAGTCCACGCTCGAGGTCCGCGACCACCTGATCGGGCTTGAATTCCAGGCCCCATGCGGTGAGCAGCGGTTCCAGGTGCGAGGACTTGTCGGCCATCATCGCCGCCATCGGGTTGTTCGGGTCGGCGCCGGACGCATCGGCCTGCGCATTCGGATCGACGAACGCGAGGATGTGGCCCCCGCGCATCGCGAACTGATCGATGGCGTACAGCGTCGCCGGCGACAGGGCCTTCGGGTGCACGATGACCAGCACGTCGATGTCGCTGTCGATCTGGGTGAGCGACGGCTCGAGATTGCGCACGGTGTAGAGCTGCTCGACCTGGCCATAGACCGCCCACGGTGGGCGCGGCCGGCCGGTCTGCATGTCGAAATCGCCCTGCATGGGCAACGACGACAACCAGCCGACAACCGGCTTCTTCGCGCTCGACAACTTGTGGATGAGTTTGGCGACGTCGTACTCGAGTTGCTCCTCGGACTGCGGATCCAGAAAGGCAATTGCTTCCTTGCCGTCCGTGGAATTGGTGGCCGCGAGGCCGAGGTAGAGCTTGTCGCCGGCGGCACTGATGGGCACCGCCTGCACGCCGAGTTCCGTGGCGCGATCTTCTTCCTCGGAGAACGGCTGGGGATCGACGACCTTCAGCGTGAGCTTGCCGTTCGACCTCGACACCAGCTCTTCGAGCAGTTCACGCACGCGGACGCCGTGGTTGCGCAGCTGCGGGATCGGCGTCGCGGTCTTCTCGGAGAAGAATAGATAGAGATTTACCGGCTCCCCGAGGTTTTGCACGATGTGGTCGGTGCCGTCGGAAATGGTGTAGAGATTGTCGGAGGTGAGATCGAACTTCGCCCCACGCAGCAGCAGATTGGCCAGCAGCATGATGGCGACGAACAACACGCCGACGACCGCGAGGCCGGTGGCGCCGAGCGAGGACTTCTTGAATAACTTTGACATCCGGGCGATCCGTTATTTCGACTTGCGCGCGTCGAGCACCACGGTGCTCGCGAGCAGGAAGAAGATGGTGACCAGCGCGTAATAGAGAACATCGCGCAGGTCGAGCACGCCCTTGACGATGTTCTCGAAGTGCGTGAGGAACGACAGCGAGGCTATGACCTTGATCACCCACTGCGGCGCCCAGGTCTGGAACCAGTCGGTGGTCGCCGGATAACCGGCAATCAGCAGCAGGAAGCAGATGAGCATCGCGATGAGGAAGGCGATGAGCTGGTTGCGGGTGAGCGAGGAGGTAAACGAGCCCACGGCGAGGAAGCCACCGGCGACGAACAGCGATCCGAGGTAGGCCGCGAGAATGGCGCCGTTGTCGGGATTGCCCAGGTAGTTGATGGTGATCCAGATGGGGAAGGTGAGCGCGAGCGCAATGCCGACGAACACCCAGGCGGCAAAGAATTTGGCCAGGACCGCCTGCCACAGCGTGATGGGCTGCGTGAGCAGCAGCTCGATGCTGCCATTACGCCGTTCCTCGGCCCACAGCCGCATGGAGACGGCGGGGATCAGGAATAGATAGAGCCAGGGCATGAACGTGAAGAAAGGCGCGAGGTCTGCCTGGCCGCGCTCGAACAAGGCGCCGAACGAGAAGGCGAACAGGTTGGCCATGAGCAGGAAGATGACCAGGACGACGTACGCGATGGGAGTCGCGAAATAACTCGCGAGTTCGCGGCGCAGGATGATTGCGACGGTTTTCAATGCGGGTGACTCCGGGGAGAGTTAAGTCAGGCGGCGACAGCGCGGAACACGTCTTCGAGACGACCCGAAGGCGCGCGCGCCTTGAGTCCCGCGGGCGTGTCGTCGGCCACGAGTTTGCCGCGCGCGACGATGATGGCGCGCGTGCACACGGCGTCGACCTCTTCGAGGATGTGCGTGGAGATGACGATGGTCTTCTCGCGCGCGATCTCGCCGATGAGGGTGCGCACTTCGTGCTTCTGCAGGGGATCGAGGCCGTCGGTGGGCTCGTCCAGAATCAGAACCCTGGGGTCATGGACGATAGCCTGGGCGAGGCCGACGCGGCGCTTGAATCCCTTGGAGAGCGTGTCGATGGTCTGGGCAATGACCGGCTCGAGTTGCAGCCGGCCGATGACGTAGTCGAGCCGTGATTTGCGATGGGCGCCTTCGAGGCGGCGCAGATCGGCGATGAATTCCAGGAATCCGCCCACCGTCATTTCTCCGTAGTGCGGCGCTCCCTCGGGTAGATAGCCCAGGGCCGCCTTGGCCGCCAGCGCCTCGGTGGCGATGTCGTGGCCGCAGATGCTGCCGGTGCCGCTGGTGGGCGTGATGAAGCCGGCAAGCATGCGCATGGTGGTGGACTTCCCGGCGCCATTGGGCCCGAGGAACCCCAGGACTTCGCCCGGTTCCACGCTAAAGGTCAGGTCATCGACGGCGAGCAGGCCGTCGTAGCTCTTGGTGAGGTTCTGCGTCTTGATCATGGCGCCTGTTCAGAGCGGTGCCCAAACGGATAGTTCCGTGGGTTTCCGGGGCG